>CBFGLY010000009.1:0-13811 GCA_965649725.1 uncultured Sphingomonas sp. | reverse complement strand
GTGGTGGAGGCGCCGGGGTACTGCCCCCCGGGTCCGAAATGCCTATTCCACCCAATCATCTACCGACGTAGCCGGTTTCCCGGCTCCTATAAGATAGGGATTCCGCCCCTTTTCGACAAGTCATTGACAAATACGCCCGCTCGCGGAACCGTTACGGACATGGTTGCGTTGGAACCCGTCATGTGAGGGCGGAGAAAACGTCACCACGCTGGAAAAAGGGGATTTTTGATGAAGAAGCTTTCGTTTGCCATCGTTGGCGCTGCTGCGCTCGCTCTCGCTGCCTGCGGCGGCCAGGGTGACGATGCCCTCGGCGACAACATCGAGGACAACTACGACGCCGCCGCCGACAATCTGGAAGCGATGGCCGACAACACCGCGAACGGCGCCGAGGCCGCTGCCCTGGAGAACCAGGCGGACGCGCTCGAAGCCGAAGGCGACGCGAAGGAAGAAGCGGTCGACGAGGCCGACGTCAACGCGGCTGCCGTCAACGCGATGTAAGCCTTTTTCCGCCCCTTTTCCGGGGGTGGAACGGAAGGGCCGGCGCCTTCGGGCAGCCGGCCCTTTTTTATGCGGTAAAGCCTGCTAGTCGGGTGCCATGATCGACGAGGCAATCCCGGCCGCGACCCTGGTCGTCTGGCGCGACACGCCCTCGGGGCCGAACATCCTGGTCGTCGAGCGGTCCGCCAAAATGGCCTTCGCCGCAGGGGCGATCGTCTTCCCCGGCGGGCGGATTGACGAGGCCGACCGGTCCCTGGCTCATTCGCTCGGCCGGCCCGACGAGGCCGCCAAGGTCACCGCCATTCGCGAAACCATCGAGGAAAGCGCGGTGGTCGCCGGGATCCGGGGACCGATCGACCCCGCTCTTGGGCCGGCCCTTCAGCAAGCGATGCTTGCCGGGGCGGATTTCGGCGAGCTTCTCGCCAGCCGTGGCCTGTCGATCGAATTCGACGAGTTGACGCCGTTCACCCGCTGGATGCCGGCGTTCAAGCACGCTCGGCGGTTCGACACGCTGTTCTACCTGGCCCAGGCGCCCTCCGGCGATTGGCCGCCGCATCCGCAACCGGGGGAATGTGTCGCCGCCGAATGGGCCGCCCCGGCGGAACTGCTCCGCCGGATCGAGCGAGGCGATGCCAGCGCGATTTTCCCGACCAAGCGCAACCTGGAACGGCTAGCCGCCCATTCGAGCCTTGAATCGGCAATCGCCGACGCGCGAGCCCATTCGCTGGAGACGATCATTCCCTGGATCGAGGAAATCGACGGCGAGCCCCACGTCAGAATCCCCGAAAATCGTGGCTATCCAATCATCTCGGAGCCGCTCGCCACCGCTTTTCGCGCCTGAGGCCCGACTCGCGCGCAACGAAAAGGGGCCCGCGGCAATGCCGGGGCCCCTCTCCAAAACGCATGCCGCGACGAGCGCGGCTCGCGTCCTAGCTCAGATGCTTGGACAGGTGCTTGTTCATTTCGAACATGGTGCACTTGTCGGTGCCGAACACCTTGCGGAGCTTGTCGTCGGCAAGAATTTCCCGCTTGTTATTCGGGTTTTGCAGGTTGTTCTTGCGAATGTGATCCCACACCTTCGACACAACCTCGCTACGCGGCAGCGGGGCGCTTCCCGTGATCGCTGCGAGATCCGCCGACGGAGTTACCGGACGTGCGAGTCCGCCACCTGCTTTACGACCAGTCCCGCTCGATGATTTTGCCATGAGGCCCTCCTGTTGTTCTAGAGAGAGGTAGAGCGCGATTCCCCTCTGTGCGCAAGAGGGGAGAAACGATGAAATTGGTTAATTTCGCGCAAGATCGAACGGAACGACCCGATTGGCGGCGTCATGACCGATATCGGCATGGCCTCCGAAGGCGATTCCCGAGCGGTTGCACCAATCCCTGACAATCGATTCCGCGTCGCTTCCGAAGACCGGGTCATTCTCGGGAATTTCGGTCATCCGGCCCATTCGAAGGCTATTCACGCCACGGACGGCATCGCTGCCGGTAACGTGGAACATGGCGCGGTCGATCCGATACTCATGTTCCGCCACGTCTTCGATCAGCAAGTCGATCCCGCTGAAATCGGGCTCGATCGGAGTGCCGATCAGATTGGACAGGACCGTCAGGTTGAAGGCCATCGCCCGCCGGCCTGGAGTCAGCCCGGGCTCGAGCGACCCCGCCTCCTTCTTCACAAGCCAGTCGAGCGCGCGATGGATCGCCGCCGCGCCGCCCTCGCGGGCGATATCCTGGACCATCGGCCCGTGGGCGACGGCAAGCCCCGCCTTGTCGAATGCCGCCAGCAGGAAGCCCGCATCCGAATAGCCGAGATAGGTCTTGGCCCGCGCTGCCGGGGGCAAATTGGCAGCCGCCGCCTCCGCGATCCGGTTCGAACCATAGCCTCCGCGCGCGAACCAGACGGCGTCGATCGCCGGATCGGCCATCACCTCCCGAAGCGCGGCTAACCGAGCCTCGTCGGGCCCCGCGAAGTGCCCGTCCGACAGAAAACATTGGGGATGGATGACCAGCTCGCAATCGCCGCGCTCGGCCGCGATGGCGGACACGGCCTCCGCGGCCTCGGACCTCAACGTGCAGCTTGGCGCGACCACCGCGATCTTCATCGCTTCCATCAATTGCACGAAGCAGCGCGCCCGCCTAGGGCCGCTCGGGATGACCGACCGATATTTCTTCTGCGGAATCGGGGGCAGCGGAATGCTTCCCCTCGCCGCCATCGTCCGCGCTCAGGGCGCCCGAGTAGCCGGGTCCGATCGCTCGCTCGATGCGGGCAGGCTTGCCCCAAAGTTCGACTATCTGAAGTCGCTCGGAATCGCTTTGTCGCCACAGGATGGATCGGGCCTGGGAGACGACATGACGCTGGTCACCTCGGCAGCCGTCGAGGAGACCATTCCCGACGTGGTTCGGGCCCGCGAGCTGGGCTTGCTGCACCTCACCCGCCCGCAACTCCTCGCGAAGCTGCTGAACGAAGCGCAGACCAGCGTCGCAGTCGGCGGGACCAGCGGCAAGTCGACCGTCACCGGAATGATCGGCTGGATCCTCCACGCCATGCATCGCCAGCCGACCGTGATGAACGGCGCGGTGATGAAGAATTTCGTCGCTCCCAACGCGCCCTTCGCTTCCGCGCTGGTCGGCGATCCGGAGCTATTCGTCAGCGAGGTGGACGAGAGCGACGGATCGATCGCGCTTTACCGGCCCACCGTCGCGGTGCTCGGCAATATCAGCCTCGACCATAAGGAGATGGACGAGCTGAGGAGCCTGTTCGCCGCCTTCCTCGCGCGAGCGGAAAAGGCCGTGGTCAACCTCGACGATCCGGAAACCCGGGCGATCGCGGAGGCGATCCGGGACCCGATCGGCTATGGATTCGATTCCCCGGCGGCGAAACTTCGGGCCCGCAACCTCGAGCTCCGCCCCGAAGGGGTCAGCTTTACGGTCGAGCTTGCGGGCGAACGTCACGACGTGAGCCTGCCTGTCCCCGGCCGCCATAACGCGATGAACGCCCTGGCCGCGCTTGGCGCGGTCCATGCGCTCGGACTGCCCCTTGGCGAGGCGGCGGCAGCGCTTTCGAGGTTCGCCGGGCTGAAGCGGAGGCTCGAAACAGTCGGCACTGCTGGCGGGGTCACCGTGATCGACGATTTCGCGCACAATCCGGACAAGATAGCCGCTACGCTGGCAACGCTGACGGCGCAGCCCGGCCGGCTGCTGATCATGTTCCAGCCCCACGGCTACGGCCCGATCGCGAAGATGGGCCAGGAGCTTGCGGAAACCTTCGCCAAGGGCATGCGCGAGGACGACCGCCTCTACCTGCCCGACGCGGTCTACCAGGGCGGCACCGTCGACAAATCGCGTGGGTCGGACTGGCTGGCGGAGGCGGTCCGTGCCGCCGGCGGGCGGGCCGATCATCTCCCGGAGCGGGCGGCAATCGGCAAGGCCTTGCTGGCGGAGGCGCTTCCGGGCGACCGGATCGCGATCCTCGGGGCGCGGGACGACACGTTGAGCGACTTTGCGGCCGAACTGGTCGAGAAGCTGGGCTAGGAACCCGCGGTCGCTTCGGCAATTGATGCGGCATGGCCAAACCCGGCACCGTCATCGGCTGGAAGCTCGATAGATCGCAGCGCGGCGAGCTGCTCGAGCGCTTCCCGCCCCGTTACGCCGATGTCGACGCGGATCATGTCACGCTCCGAACGAATGCGTTGCGCGAGCCGCTGCCGCCGGCGGTTCATGCCGAGATCGTCGGCCGCGCCGACGATGGCGACAGCCTGGAGGCGATGGTCGTCAGTCTCGATGGCACCACGGATCGGCCTGACGGATCGGTGTTCCACATCACCTGGTCGCTCGACAAGGCGAAGGGCCGCAAGCCCCGCGAGAGCAACGACCTGTTGAAGGAGCGCGGCTGGACGCCGATCGACCGACCGATAGCGATCCGCATCGATCCGGCGCGCTTCTGACATGGCCGAGCTGTTCCTCGATTGCGATGGCGTCCTGGCCGACTTCGACGCGGGAGCAAGGAAAGTGCTGGGCGGCCTGTCGCCACGCGAGTTCGAAGCAAAATATTCAAAGCGCGAGTTCTGGAAGCGTCTCGCCCGGACCAGGGATTTTTACGCGACGCTGCCGTTAATGAAGGATGCGCAGCTGCTGTTCGACGCGGTCGAGCATCTGCGGCCGACGATCCTGACCGGCCTTCCGCTCGGCACATGGGCGGCGCCGCAGAAGCTGAAATGGGCGGAGGAGCATTTTCCCGGCACTCCGGTCATCACCTGCATGGCCCGCGACAAGTATAAATATATGAAGCCCGGGGATGTGCTGGTCGACGACCGTGCCGACCATCGCGGCAAATGGGAGGATGCCGGCGGCATCTTCATCCACCATAAAAACGCGCGGGCGAGCCTCGATGAGCTCGCCCGCATATTTCCGTCGGTAAAGGTGCCGGCTTAGGCGGCCGCTGCCTGATCCACCTTCTCGACCCATTCCGGCCAGAACACCGGCTCACGCGTCGACCAGCCCGGTGCGGTCGCCGCGCTTTCGCTGATCGACTGGAGCAGCACCCGGCGGCGGTCGGGGTGAAGGTGCGGCAAGGCCGAAGCGGCGCAGAAGGCGGCCGGAAGCCAGGGACGGACGCCGGCGCCGAGCAAACGCTCGTAAAGGAAACGGAAAGCCGCGAAGTTCTGGATCCGGTCCTGGCCGAGATCGAACGCCGCGAGCGTGATCAGCATGCCAAGGAAGGGTTCGATCATGTCGAGCCCGCTGTCGTCGGGAATCTGCAGGCGAAGATGGTCGAGCTGCTTGTAGAAGCGGGCCTGCGCGGCGATCGCGGCGGCCTCGATTTCGTCCCGGGCCCATATCTCCAGCGGATCGGACCGGCCGTAGGCCACGTCGAGCGATCGGCGGATGTAGCGCTGCGTCGATTTCGGGAAGGAAGCGAATTCCTTCATCTCCGAAATTAGGAGAGCACCACCGGCGGGCTGGCTCGTCCTGGTCGTCATTGATCCCACTCCCTCTAACCTTGGTGGGATCATGCGACTGAATGGGTTTCCAATCGCTTAACCAAAATCCCACCCCCCATTCAGATTGAATCAGAGGGGAGTCATGGCCGCAACATGAAAATGAAATATCCACAGCAACTTATTGGCGGCTGTGTTTTTCAGGGCACGATATGGCGGGTTCGTTACGCCGCCATATAATTTCGCGCCGACTTGTCCCCGTTATTCAGGGTAGCCCGACGACGGCGCCGGCTCGGACGACCCCGGCTGCGTCACGGAACTGGGATCGGACGCGTCCATCGATTCGTCGCTGCCGAGGTCGGCCTTCGCATCCTTGTCCTCGGGATGCTTCTTGACCTTGATCTCGATCTCGCGGTCCGGTTCAGCCTGCTGGGTGGCTTCAGGGGGCGTGGCTTTTTCTTTCTTGTCCGACATTTGCTTGCTCCAACTTGCTCGGGAAACGAGCGCGGAGCGGCGCCGTTCCTTGTTCGCGCCCGATATTGTTCGACCGGGAGGCACCGCGCGTCTGCCAATGGACGAATGCTCCATTGTCCAACGGCGCGAAGTCACCTTAATGGCAGCGGTAATGACCACTGCTTCGCAATTTTCCACCCAGGGACGCTTTTCCGACTGGCGGCTTGCCACCCAGTCGATCATCGGATTCTGGTCCTTTTACCTGGTGACGGTGCTTCTGCGCGGCCTGTTCGGCCCGGAGGCGGCGTCGGCCATTGGCTACCGCGCGGTCAACGCCGCGCTCGGCCTGGTCCTTACCTTCCTGATCTACGCGGCCATCCGTTTCCTGGCGCATGAGGGCAGCATCCGTCGGATGGCGCTGGTTGCCGCCTTCGCCGCGCTTCCGGCGGCGATCATCATGTCGGCGGTCAGCCTTCGGATGGCGACGACGTCCGACCCGATGGGTCCCGCGACGAAGATCACCACCCAGGAAGGCGTCGCGATCGTCCAGCGCGGCAATAACGTCCGGATCGTCAAGGACGACGGCAACGAGATGGAGATCAACCTGCCGCCCGTGGAGGAGATGATCGCCTCCAAGATGCCGGCGCTGATCGCCGACGGCACGGTCACCTGGTATTTCCTGCTTGCCGCCTGGTGCGCCTTCTTCATCGCCATGACCCAGCAAAGCCGCACCCGCCTGACCGAGATCCGGCTGGCCGAAGCGGAAACCGCGGCGCATGCGGCCCAGGTCCGGGCGCTCCGCTACCAGGTCAATCCGCACTTCCTGTTCAACACGCTGAACAGCCTCTCCTCGCTCGTCATGTCGGGCAAGTCCGACCGGGCCGAGGAAATGCTGATGGCGCTGTCGACCTTCTTCCGCACCAGCCTGTCGATGGACCCCTCGGCCGATGTCAGCCTGGCCGAGGAAATCGCCTTCCAGCGGCTTTACCTGGATATCGAACAGGTCCGCTTTCCCCAGCGGCTTCACGTCGCCATCGACGTTCCGGACGATCTGGCCGAAGCACGGGTGCCGGCGCTGATCCTGCAGCCGATCGTCGAGAATGCGATCAAATATGGCGTGTCGACGACCAAGTCGAAGGTCGAGATCATGATCCGCGCGCGCCGCCTGGACGGCGGACGGATGCAGCTCGACATCACCAATCGCGAGACCGATGTTTCCAAGGTTCGCTTCCCGCCCGCCCCGACGCACGAAGGCACCGGCCTTGGCCTGTCCAACGTCTGCCAGCGCCTGGAAGCCCATTTCGGCAACAAGGCCGATTGCCGCTTCGGGCCGATCCCCGGCGGCTATGAAGTCTCGATCGCCATGCCCGTAGAGGAAGACGATGACTGAATCGCCCGATCTCAAGGTCTTGATTGCCGACGACGAGCCGCTTGCCGCCGAACGGCTCCAGATGATGCTGGCGCGGATCGCCGGCGTCCATCTCACCGGCACGGCTCATGACGGCGAGAGCGCGGTGCGCATGGCCGAAGCGCTGGAACCCGACCTGGTCCTGCTCGACATCGCCATGCCCGGGCTGGACGGGATCGAGGTCGCCCGGGCCTTGTCCCGGCAGCGCAAGTCGCCGGCGGTCGTGTTCGTAACCGCCTTCGACCAGTTCGCAGTCGCCGCTTTCGATGTCGCAGCCATCGATTATCTGATGAAGCCGGTCGACGGGCAGCGGCTGGGCCGCGCCGTCGAGCGTGCCCGCGCCTATATCGACGGGCGCGGCGAGGAGCCCGTCGGCCTCGCCACTGCCGAGCCTTCGCCGTGGCTGGAGGAATTCTGGGCATCGGACCTGTCGGGCCTGGTGCGGATCGCCTCGCGCGATATCGATCGGGTCACCGCGGAGCGCGACTATATGCGGCTGCACGTGGGCAAGCGCAGCTGGCTGATCCATCATTCGATGACCGCGCTGGAAGAAGGTTTGAACCCGGAGCTGTTCGTCCGGCTGCATCGCTCGGCGATCGTCCGCCGCGACTTCATCGTCGGATTCAGCCGCAACCCTTCCGGCAGGTGGATCGCCCGCCTTGCCGACGGCGAGGAGCAGCCGGTCGGCCGCCTCTATGCCGAGCAGGTCCGGATCATCGCCGGCCGCTGAGCCGACCCCACATTTCAGGTTGCGGCGCAAAGAAGGGTCGGGATGTCAGGGGTTCTCCCCTCCTAAGCGCCGCGACTTCATCCATGCCAATAAACTGGGTTTGAATCACGCGGCGGTCGACAAGACTCCGCGCCCAATCGACCGGCCGACGAACGGACTCGTCAGACCGCCGATTTCCCCCTTTCGCGAGCCGCCGCGCCGGTTGCCGCCACGTCCCAGGTGACATTTCCGAGCGTCCGGAAAATATCCGGGATCACCTCGACCGCGATGAGGAGCGCCAGAGGCTCGATCGGGACGCCCATCGCCAGCGCGATCGGAGCGATCGAGGTCACGAACGACAGCGCGCCGGGCAGGCTGACCGCCCAGTAGCTGGCGATCGAAGCGACCGCGAAACCGGCGATGAGGTTGCCCGGCTTAAGGTCGATTCCCATCCAGTAAGCGACATAGATGGCGACGGCGATGTTCATCGCCGGCCCCGTCGCCCGGAAAAGCGCTACGGCGAGGGGCAGGCTGACGTCCGCATTGCGCTGCGGCAGGCCCAGGCGATTGGCCGATTCCAGCATCGCCGGCAGTGACGCCAGGCTGGACTGCGTCGAGATGGCGACCGCTTGCGGTGGGATCATGGCTCTTGCGAAATCGGCCAGCTTCCAGCGCGCGAATATCACTGCGACGGCGTAGGCCGCGGCCATGACGATGATCCCGACCGTCGACACCAGGATGACGTAATGCAGCACCGCTCCGAAGGCGGCGCCGCCAGCGCCGGCGCCGACCGCAAACGCCAGGCCGAAGACGCCGATCGGCGCGAGCCAAAGCACCCATCCCACGACGACCAGCATGGCGTCTTGCACGGCCTTGAAGAAGCGGCCGATCGCCTGTCGTCCGTCGCTGTCGATGCGGGTCACCGCGAATGCGAAGATCCCGGTGAAGACGACCAGCGCAAGGACCTTATCCTCTGCCGCAGCGGCGATGACGTTGGTCGGGATGAGGCTCCTCAGCCAATCTTCGACGGTAGGGACGGACGCGGCTGTCGCGCTGCTGTCGACCGAAGCCAGGCCTGCCCGAAGCGCTTCCGCAGCGCTCGCTGGCAGCGGAAATGCCTCAAGCAGCGCCGGCATGACGAGCGCCCCCAGCGCCGCCGAGGCGGTCAGCACGATCACGAACCACAGGATCGACCGGCCGGCAATTCCGCCTGCCCGCGCCTGGTCGGCGCCGGACACGACCCCGGTTATGAGAAGCGAGATGATCAGCGGGATGACCGTCATCTTGAGCGCATCGAGCCACAGGCCGCCGACGACCGAAGCCGTCTTGATCATCGGCTCCTGCGCTGTCCCGCCGAGGCGCGCCGACAGCGTCCCCAGAAAGAGACCGACGATCAGCGCGCCAAGGACCAGCCAGGTCGACCGGCGGTCGGACTTCGAAACGCTCATCGCGGCTTCCGGAACTTGAACACGAAGCGGTCGGTCTTGCCGCGGATCTTTTCGTCGAACACGTTGAGGCTGTGGTCGTCGGCCGGGTTGCGAAGCATCTTGCTTTCACCGACCAGCACGAAGCCGGCGCGCTTGAAATCCGCCTTGACGACGGCCGGATCGATGCGGTGCAATTTCTCGACCGTCGCGCGCGTATCGCCAGGATCGGCGATATGGTCGACCACGCCAAGCGTGGCGCCCGGTTTCAGCGAGGCATAGATTGTCTTCAGCCAGGCGTCGGGGTCCATGCGCGGAATCTTGCGGTCGGCACTCTCCCAATAGACGTCGTGATAATCGAGATTGATCAGCATGAAATCATAAGTGTTGGCCGGAAGATTGGGCGCTTCGAACGGGCTGACCCGCATGAACACGTTGGGCTGCTTGGCAGCGAAGGCGGTCAGCCGGTCGTAGGTCTTCTGGTTGTAGAATTGCTGCGGCTGCCAGATGGTCACTCGGCCCTTGGGCCCGATCGCCGGCCCGAAGATTTCCGCCCAATAGAGGTTGCCGCCGAACATGTCGGCGACCCGCGAGCCCTTCTGCAATCCCAGCCAGCCGAGCAGTTCGGCCGGCTTGCGCATCGGGTCGAGCTTCACATTGGCCTCGCTTCGCGCGGATTGGGCCGCAACGCTGGCCTTCACGTCGGCCGGTACCGCCATCGCGGGCGCCGCCGCTGCCGAAATCATCGCCGCCAAGATCAATGCCCGCATGATCGTTCCTCCTGCTGTCGCGCATGGCTTATCGCGGCAATCGGCACCGCGCCAGTGGGGCAAGGGCGACCAAAAGTCCCGGTTTTGAGCCGGACCGCGCATCGCCTGGCCGAATTAAGCGTTACCAACCCGTGTTCCTGCCGTTCGATCGTTCCCGGCAGGACATGGGGCGGCGGCCGGCCAGCGTCGCCGCCCCGATTCTGATTGCGCGATTCCGGACTAAGCCGCCGCCATTGCATGGACGAGCTTCAGCGCTTCATGCGCCGATAGCGCCGCTCCTTCCTGCCACAGGCCGACATAGGACAGATGTTCGCCGGCGAAGGTGATCGGGCCTTCGGGCTTGAGGAGCTCGTCATATTGAGCGCCGCGTTTCCGTTCTCCCCAGTTCGGTCCGACGGCGCCCACGCCCTCCGAATAAGGCACGCGCCCCCAGTTCACCGCGACCGGAGAGGTCAACAGTCGCCCCTTGCCGGGATGAAGCGCGTCGATCGATGCCGCGCTGATCGCGATCTGCTCGGCAAACGGCTTAGCGACGAAGCTGTCGGGCGTGTCCTGATGGGTCCAGCCCGCGACATAGGCGCCGACGATCACCCCCCGTTTCTGGTGGAAGCCGCCCGACGGATAGATGACATTCTCGTTGAGCCGATCCGTCCAGGCCAGGCCGCCATAGATATGATCGTCCCGCTCCCAGAAGCGGGGCGCCTCGAACGCCACTTTCGCGCTGCGCAGATAGTCGATCCCTTTCAGCGCTGCCTTCTTCGCCGGGGAAAAATCGTTGGGGATTCGCTCGAGCAGGTGGGCAGGCAGGGTGCAGACGCAATAGTCCGCGCGGGTCGCTCCACCGGAATGCTCGATCCGGACGCCCTGGCCCTCCCGGCGAATGGCGCTCACCGGAGTGTTCAGCCGAACGCTCGGCTTGATCTGCTCGAAGAGGGCATGGGCGATGCGATCCATGCCCCCGACCGGCTGAAGCATGGTCGCCTGCATGTCCATGATTTGCTCGAAGAAATAGGGGAGCCCGACGGCGCGCGAGGGCAGCAGCTGTTTCAGGGTGAGCGTGTCGACCGCCTTCGACGGATGATCGTAGCCGCCCGGCCAATCCGCAAAGCCCGAGCTGACGGTGGCCGCGTAAAGCCCCTTCTCGTTCAGGCCCGACCAGGCGCCGAGAAATTCGCGGAATGTCGCGAGCTCGTCCTTGGGCATCGCCGCATCGAGCGCATGACTGTCGATGGCCTTGGCCAGCAGCTCTCCCACATGACCGCGGACGTCGTTGACCATGCGCCGCTGCGGCTGGACCGACCCGTTGAAATCCCACCCTGCCGACTGGTTGGAATTGACGAAAACCTCCAGGGGCACGCCGAGCCGCCGGGCGTAACCCAGGATGGCGTGATGGGTCGAAGGGATGCGCGCCGGACCGGCGTTGAAATATTGTCCGGCGCTGAATGCGGCGCGCTGGAGCGGGCGGTCGCTGTGAACGATTTTGTCATTGCCGCGGATTGTCCAGGCGCGCCCCCCGATCCGGTCTCGCGCCTCGATAAGCGTAACGCGATAGCCGGCGCGGCGCAGTTCATAGGCCGCCACCAGCCCCGCGATCCCGGCCCCGAGAACGGCCACGGATCGCCCCCTGCCCGACGAAGGAGGCAATTCGAAATCCACCGCGCCGGCGGGAGTGGTCGCTGCCAGTCCCAAGGCCTGCATCGCGGCGAAGGTCGCGCCGGCCCCGCCAACCGCGCCGATGCGCAGCAAGATGTCACGACGCGTCAAAGCCATGCGATGCCCCCCTTATTCCGGCTAGCGGCTGCCCATCTCGCTCCTGCTCGCCGCCGTTGACGGTCTGCGCGCGGCAGTCGCCTCGATCTCCACTAGGAAGCCTGGCGCAGCGAGACTGGCGACGCCGATCGTCGAGCGCGCCGGCTTGTTCGGCTGGTCGGCAGTCCCGAACCGCTCGGTATAGGCGCGCATCATGCCGGCGAAATCGATCCGCTCCTGTCCCGGCGGCGTCACCAGGAAGACGCGCATCATCACGATATCGCCGAGCGTCATGCCCTGGTCCTTGAGCGCGCCAGCCAATTTATCGAGGACGGAGCGCGTCTGGACGTAGGTGTCGCCATAGCGCGTCGGGGAATCCAGCGGCGCGGTGGCATCGACGGCATCGGGGACCGCGCCGCTCACATAGACCAGCCGCGATCCGGGAGGGACCGCGACCGAGACGGAGATCGGCGCGCCGGGCGCACCCTGCCGCGTGATGTCCTGCGCGACCGCAGGCGTGACGATCATCGTCAACGCAAGAGCAACAACCGCCCGCATAGCGACTCCCCCTGCAATGGAAATGAGTAAAGCAGATTAATCGCGGCGGCGCCATTGGGCGCGCCACTCCGTCCGTCGAATTGACACAGCGCAATTGCGGGTTCTCGGGCGGGACCATGCCCAAACAGAAATGGGGGCCGGCATCGCTGCCAGCCCCCACCTGCACCGAGCTAAGGATCTGCCGGTGTTCGCTAGCTTGGAAACCCGAGGGCCCCCCGCTCTTCGATCCTGGCTCACCAGCTCAGGCGTCGCTTCCGATGGTGGTCCAGCCCGAAGGCTGGTTCAGTCATCTTCCGCGGCCCTTCTTGGGTTGGTCCCTTCGCGTCGCCTGTCCCCAGGGGGGACCGCGAACTGCGACTGGAAGACCAACTCTTCCGGCGCCTCTTCCGGTGGTCCGACTTGAGCCGAAGCTCTCCTCATCGCCATCCGGTGGAGATCGGTCCTTCCGTCACCTGCCGCTTCTTCCTGCCGTTGCCGGCTCTCCGAAGAGGCGGGGACTTCCGTCCCGATCACCCATGTAACCTGACTCACTTTGCCGAGTCGGAAAAGCGAAAAAAACGAGTCTTTGCCTGTGGATAACGGGGATATCGTGCACAACTCGTCGCATCCGAAACGAGTCCTCCGCGCGGTTGCCGATTCGTTCGCGCCGACCTAACTGCGAGGGGTGCCCGAATCCTCCGTCCCCTCCCCCGAGCCCGCCTACCTTCAGGGCCTGAACGACCCGCAGCGGCAGGCGGTCCTGACAACCGAAGGGCCGGTACTGATGCTGGCCGGTGCGGGCACGGGCAAGACCGCCGCGCTGACCGCCCGGCTCGCCCATATCATCGCGACTCGCAAGGCCTGGCCGAGCCAAATCCTGGCGGTGACCTTCACCAACAAGGCCGCCCGGGAAATGAAGGAACGGGTGTCCGCGATCAGCGGCGGCGCGATCGAGGGGATGCCGTGGCTCGGCACCTTCCACAGCGTCGCGGCGCGGATGCTCCGAAGCCATGCCGAGCTGGTCGGGCTGCAGTCGAACTTCACCATCCTGGACACGGACGACCAGCTTCGCCTGCTCAAGCAGCTGATCGTCGCTTCAAACCTCGACGAGAAGCGCTGGCCGGCGCGCCAGCTTGCCGGGGTGATCGACCGCTGGAAGAACCGCGGCTGGACTCCGGCGCAGATCGACGCTGCGGAGTCCGAGGCTTTCGCCGGCGGGCGCGGGCAGGAGCTTTACGCGGCTTATCAGGAGCGGCTCCGGAGCCTCAACGCCTGCGACTTCGGCGACCTGCTGCTGCACATGCTGACCATCTTCAAGGCGCATGC
>CBFGLY010000008.1:0-13930 GCA_965649725.1 uncultured Sphingomonas sp. | reverse complement strand
CGGAGCGGATCGCCGCCGAAGAAGGACGGCTCGCCCAGCAACTAGCGTCCATGGGTGACGGCTCCGCCGAGCGTGCCGCGATCGAGCAGGCGAAGAGAGACGGCGAGGCTGCGGCGCAATCTCTGGCGGATGCGGAGAAGGCGTTGGCCGCGGCGGAACAAGGGCGGACGGACGCGGCGATCGCGCGCGATGAGGCGGAAAGCCGGCTCGCCGGTTCGCGCGCCGCCTTAAGTGCCGCGAAGGCCGAACGGGACGCGCTGGCACGTGCCCTGGAGCATGGCGGCGGAGCTGCGCTCAGCGAGCTCAAGGCGGCGCCGGGCTATGAGCGCGCGCTTGCGGCGGCGCTTGGCGAGGATATCGAGGCGACGCTTGGGCGAGAGGGACCGCGCCGGTGGGAAGGCAGCGAGCCCGGCCCTGCCGACCCCGCTCTCCCGTCCGGGCTTGAGCCGCTGATCGACTATGTCGAAGCCCCCAAGGCCCTTCACCGGCGCCTCTCCCAGGTCGGGGTCGCCGATTCCGACGAAGGGCAGGAACTCGCGGTTGGGCAGCGCCTCGTCACGCGCGACGGCGTGATGCGCCGTTGGGACGGCTTCGTCAGCGTCGGTGGCGGCGCGGCCGCGGCCGAGCGCCTGCTGAGGGCCAATCGGCTGGCGGAAATCGACCGGGCTTTGCCGGGTTTGGATTCCGCGGTCGCCGAGGCGCAGGGCGCCAGGGACCAGGCGGTGCAGTCGGTCGAGCGGTTTCGGTCGGAAGCCGATGCTGCCCGGGGTTCGGCGTCGCAGGCGGAACGCGCGGCCCGCGATGCTGCGCGCGCGGGCGACTCGGCGGGCACCGCGCTCGAGCGGCTGGACGCCCAAAAGGCCGGTCTCCAGGATCGGCGAAACGACCTCGCGCCGCTGTCCGCTGCAGCGGCGGAGGCGGTCGAGGTCGCCGCGAAGGCGCTGAACGGCCTTCCGGATCCCAATGCCCTGCAGGCCGAGGTGGACTCCGCGCGCTCCTCTGCGTCCTCTGCGGGTGAGGCCGTGGCCGATTGCCGCGCGCGCTCGGCGACACGGGCTCGGGAAACCGCCGCGGATCGCGAGCGCCATGCCGCCGCAGGGCGGGAGGCGGCGGAGTGGCGGACTCGCGGGCTCCAGGCCGAGGAACGGCTTGCGGGCACGGCGGCGCGGGCCATGTCGATGGAAGAGGAGCAAGAGGAGCTGGCTGGCGAGCCGGAGCGCCACGCGGCCGAGATCGAGCGGTTGGAGCAGGCGAGCGGGGCAAGCGAGGCAGAGGTTGCGAAGACGGCGGTTGCCGAGCGCGACGCACAGGAAGCGGTCGCCGTCGCCGGCCGGGCCTTGTCCGAAGCCGGCGAGGCTTTCGCGGCCGCTCGCGAGGCCCGAGCCGGAGCACTGGCCCGGGCCGAGGCGCAGATCGAGCGGCGCCAGGAATATGCCCGGGTCTGCGGCGAGCGGTTCGAATGTCCGCCACCGTTGCTGCCCGGCAAGCTCGATTTCGACGCCGCCAATCTCGGCGATCCTGAAGTCGAGAGGGAGACGCTGGAACGCCTCACCGCGGACAGGGAGCGCATCGGTCCGGTCAATCTGGTGGCCGAGCAGGAGCTTGCCGAGCTGGATGTCCAGGCAGCGCAGAATGTCGCGGAGAAAGAGGAGCTGGCCCAGGCGATCCTTCGGCTGCGCGGCTCGATCGGCAGCCTCAACCGCGAGGGGCGGGTCCGTCTTCTCGAGGCGTTCGAGAAAGTGAACGACCATTTCCGCAGCCTGTTCACCACCTTGTTCGACGGCGGCCAGGCGCATCTGGAGCTGGTCGAAAGCGACGATCCGCTGGAGGCGGGCCTGGAGATCATGGCCCAGCCGCCGGGCAAGCGGCTTCAGTCGCTGACCCTGCTGTCGGGCGGCGAGCAGGCGCTGACGGCCGTTGCGCTGATCTTCGCTCTGTTCCTGACCAACCCGGCGCCGATCTGCGTGCTCGACGAGGTCGACGCGCCCCTCGACGACGCCAATGTCGACCGCTTCTGCGACCTTCTCGACCGGATGAGCGGCGAGACCGACACGCGCTATCTCATCGTCACCCATAACGCGGTGACCATGGCGCGAATGCATCGCCTCTATGGAGTGACGATGATCGAGCGGGGCGTCAGCCGGCTCGTCTCCGTCGACCTGGGCGGGGCAGAGGAGCTTCTGGCGGCCGAATAATCCTCTGGCGATGCCTGACGATATGCACTTTCCTTGGCGCGCGGGCTTCCGTGCCCGCCACCAGATGATGATCCCGGCGCTGCCGTTCCAGCGACGAAACTTTTGATTGCAACCTTATTGCGAATGATTATCAGGAGGCTCGTTTTAAGAACGACTCTCAATAGCAAAGGGGCATCATGTATATTCGTTCCGACCGTCATCCGGGCATCACCGCCTGCCGCCGCGCTACGCTGGCGCTGGCCGGGCCGACATTGCTGGCCCTCGCCGGCACGGCCCACGCCGCGGACAAGGTCGAAGCGGCCGATTCGACGGCGGCATCGGATTCGACGGATGCCCCTGCCAAGGATGAGATTGTCGTCAGGGGGGAAAAGTACCGGATCAATACGCTCAACAGCCGCCTTCCCGATGTCCGCGATGCTCCCCAGTCGATCAGCATCATCCCGCGCGAAATCATCGAGCAGCAGGCCGCCAACTCCCTGACCGACGTGCTTCGCAATGTGACCGGGATCAGCATGGCGGCCGGCGAGGGCGGAGGCGGCCCGGGCGGCGACAATCTCACGCTTCGCGGCTTTGGCGCCCGCAACGACATCTTCGTCGATGGCATCCGCGATTTCGCAAGCTACACCCGCGACACGTTCAATGTTGAGCAGGTCGAGGTCGTAAAAGGGCCCGCGTCCGCCCAGACGGGACGGGGTTCGACCGGCGGATACATCAACCTTTTCTCCAAGCAGCCCAAGCTCGACACCTTCGTGAACGGCACGGTCGGCGTGGGGCAACCGGACTATATTCGCGGAACGGTCGACCTGAACCTCGGCGGCGAGGCGCTCGGAATTGGCGGCGGCACGGCGTTCCGTCTCAACGCGATGTACCATAATGCCGATACGCCGGGCCGCGATTTCGTCCATTCGAAGCGCTGGGGCATCGCGCCGTCGATCGCCGCCGGGCTGGGCACCTCCACCCGCGCGATCCTGTCCTACTTCCGCCTTCGCCAGGACAATCTGCCTGATTATGGCATCCCCTTCGTCCCGAGCAGCAACGTCGAGCTCGACGAGTTCCACGATCGGCCGGCGCCGGTCGACTTCGACAATTTCTACGGGTTGGTGAACCGCGATTACGAGGACACGGTCACCAACATCGCGACCTTCGCGCTGGAACATGACCTGACCGATGAGGTCCGGATCGCGAACACGACGCGCTACGGTTACGCGACCCGCGACTCGATCTACTCGGCACCGCGGTTTGCCGTCATCCCGTCGGATCCGCCGACAACGCACACCGGCCTGGACGTCAATCCGCAGACGCAGTCGCGCGACACCGTCGACAAGGTCCTGTTCAACCAAACGAACCTGTTCGCGCGGTTCGACACCGGCGCGCTCCGGCACGACGCCATCGCCGGTTTCGAGGTCGCGCGCGAACGCAGCCACAACCAGCTTCGGGCGGTGACCAACGGAACCCCGACCAACATCTTCAATCCCGATCCCGAACGTCCCTGGGAGGGCACCATCGTCGATATCCCGGGCGAAATTGTCCGTGCCAAGGCGAACTCGGTTGCCGCCTATCTGTTCGATACGGTTCACCTCAGCGAGCAGTTCCTGCTCACCGGCGGCGTCCGTTGGGAGCGGTACAAGAGCGCCTTCAGCCCGACCCCCGCGCAGATCGCGGCCAACCCGACCACGGTTGGAAATATCGACCGCACCGACACGAGCGTCACCTGGCGGGCCGGCGCGACCTACAAGCCGGTGCGGAGCCTCAGCCTCTATGCGGGCGTCGGGACGTCGGTGAACCCGTCGATCGAGAATATGACTCAGACATCGCCGAACCTGGCGCTTGGAGCCCTCAAGCCCGAGCGCAGCCGGACCTATGAGGTCGGCGCCAAATGGGACGGGTTCGGGGGAAAGCTGCTGCTGACGACGGCGCTCTTCCGGACGGAAAAGACCAATGCCCGCACCCCCGGCCTGCCGGGGGAGCCGGCGACGGTGCTGGCCGGCAAGCAGCGTGTCGACGGGTTCGAGATCGGCGCCACCGGCCGCATCACGGAGAATTGGCAGGTCATCGCCAGCTACACCTATCTCGATGCCGAAGTCAGGAAGTCGAACACGGTCTCGGAAATCGGCAACCGCCTTCAGAACGTGCCCGACCACAGCGGCTCCTTCTGGACATTGTACAGGCTGCCGATGGGTGTCGAGATCGGCGGCGGCTTCCGCTACGTCGGGACGCGCTACACCAATGTCTCCAATCTGCGGAAGGTCGACGATTATTGGGTCGCCGATGCGACCATCGGGTACGACATCAACCCGAACATGTCGCTCCGGCTGAACGCCTTCAACATCTTCGACAAGCGCTATATCGACCAGGTTGGCGGCGGCCATTTCGTTCCCGGACAAGGCCGATCGGTGCTGGCGACGCTTAGTTTCCGGCGCTAAGTCCGCGCGATGCTGCTTGCCATCCCTTCGGTTCTCGACGCCGCGCAAGTCGCCGAGGCGCGCGCGGTGGTCGAGGCCGGGGAATGGCGTGACGGGCGCGCCACGGCCGGAATCCAGTCGGCACTGGCAAAGAACAATCTTCAGCTCGTCAACGACAGCGACGAGGCGCGCCGCATCGGGCAGATCATCCTCGACGCACTGGCCGGCAACGGCCTGTTCCAGTCGGCGGCACTGCCGCGCCGGATCGTTCCGCCGCTATTCAATCGCTACGACGCCGGCCCCGGCCATCATTTCGGCGAGCATGTCGACAATGCCTTGCGGCCGCTGCCGGGGGGCGGGCGCATTCGCACCGACCTTTCGGCGACCCTCTTCCTCAGCGATCCCTCGGAATATGAGGGCGGCGAATTGGTGATCGAGGACAGTTACGGCTCGCACCGCGTCAAGCTGGATGCGGGAGACATGATCCTTTATCCTTCGACCTCGCTTCATCGGGTCGAACCGGTGAGCCGCGGTACCCGGCTGGCGTCATTCTTCTGGATTGAATCGATGGTTCGCGAGGATTCCCAGCGGGCCCTCCTGCTCGACATGGACGCCGCGGTGCGAACGCTGGCGGCGGAGGTCGGCGACGACCATCGGGCCGTCGTGGCACTGACCGGCACCTATCACAACCTGCTGCGTCGCTGGGCCGACGCCTAGCAGGCCCCATCAAAGTACTACTTTGATGGGAACCCTAGGCGGCAAGCTCCAGTGCCCGCTTGCGGATGCGCTTCAAGTCCTCGACGAACCGCTTGCGCTCGGTCCGGCGGTCGGCGTCCTCGCGGATGCGGAGCAGGAAGCTCGGGTGAACCGTCACCCAGCATTCGCTGCCGTCCGCCAGTGTCAGCGGCTTGCCGCGAGTCCCGCTGATCGTCACGACCTTGCCGATCAGTGAGCGGGCCGCGGTCGCGCCCAGGGCGACGGTGACCGGCGGCTTGATCAGCTCGCGCTCCCGCTCGATCCACCAGCGGCACGCCTCGATCTCGCCGCCATCGGGCTTGCTGTGGATCCGCCGCTTGCCGCGCTGGACAAATTTGAAATGCTTGACGGCGTTGGTGACATAGGTTCGCTCCCGGTCGATCCCTGCCTCCTCGAGCGCCGCGTTGAAGACCTCGCCGGCCGGGCCGACGAAGGGTCGCCCGGCCAGATCCTCCTGGTCGCCCGGCTGTTCGCCGACGAACAGGATTTGCGGGTCCAGCGGCCCTTCGCCGAACACGGTCTGGGTCGCGCATTTGTAGAGGTGGCAGCGCGTGCAGGCGCGCGCTTCCTTCATCAGTGCTTCCCAGCTCTTGCGCAGGTTCGATCCCGGCTCGATGGCACGTTCCGCCTTCAAGGCGTCCTTCAGGCCCGTGGCGGCCGCCGACCGGTCGATCATCTCAAGCTCCCGTTCGCGCGCAGTCGCGATCAGTCCCCCGATCAACGCCGTTTCGGGCATATTGCGCCAATATTTCTTCGGCATCTCCTTGGTCATGGCCTTCACCTTGACCCGGGCCGGATTGAAAATGGACGCGTAATAGGTCTTCCACGTCTCCTCGACGGGGTCTCCGCCGGGCGCGTCGGCCCTGGTGGCTCCGGGCCCTTCGGTCAGTGCATCGCCGTCCCAATGAATCGAGAGTTCGGGCGTCAGGATCGACCAGCGCATATTGGCGAAGCGCCGGACGAAGAAGCCGGCCTCGCGCCTTGCAATATGGTGGTCGGGCTCGAACCAGGCGACGAAGCGCGGGCCTTCTTCGTCTTCGACCTCCCGGAAGCGAACGAAGGCGTGCATCTTGTGCGCGTCGCGACGGACCTCCTTCGCCATCCGCTCCAGCCGGTCGAGTAAAGGGTCCGCCCGATCCTCCATCGCATGACGATTGCCGCGAATCTTGAGCAGCATGGCGTAGAGCAACGCGAAGCGCTCGGGATCCGAGTGGCAGATCGCCGCCTTGGCGAGGTCGATGAAAGCGCGCGGCACCGCGAAGCTTGGACCTTCCGGTGCTGGAATGGCGTCAGGCAATGCCCCGAACAGATCTCCGGCGCCCGCGACCTGCCAACTAATCGCCGAGGCCGGAACGCCAGCCTCGGCCAACCCTCGGGCCGCGTCGCGCCAGCCTTCGAAATCGTCGTCGGAGGCGAGATTGACGGCGATGGTTCGGGTTTCGCCCGGCATGATCAGGCAGCGAACAGGTCGAGCTGTCGTTCCCTCGGCGCCAGCAGCGGCTTCAGATCGGCACGATCCGCAAGCAGCGTCGGACGCCAGTCAGCGGTGACGATGAACGGCCGGACCTTGGCGATCGAGCTGGTCAGCCGCGCCACATCGTCGAGCCGGAGGGAACGCCAGCGGCGCGACTGGACGATCCGCTTCACCGCCTTGGTGCCGAGGCCCGGCACGCGCAGCAGCAGTTCTTTCGGGGCGCGATTGACGTCGACCGGAAACGTCTCGCGGAACTTCAGCGCCCAGGCGAGCTTCGGGTCGATATCGAGCGGGAGCATTCCGTCATCGGTCGCGGCCACGACCTCCTTCGGCTTGAACCCGTAAAAGCGCATCAGCCAGTCGGATTGATAAAGGCGATGTTCGCGCATCAGCGGCGGGCGCTTGAGCGGGAGAACAGCGCTGGCGTCCGGGATCGGCGAGAAGGCGGAATAATAGACTCGGCGGAGCGCGAAGCGATCGTAGAGCTGGCTTGCGCGGGTGACGATGTCGCCATCGCTTGCCGCATCGGCTCCGACGATCATCTGCGTCGATTGACCGGCCGGCGCGAATTTTGGGGCGCTCTTATATTTGCTCTTCGCGTCGCGGCCGTCGTCGATCGCGCCCTTGAGGTCTTTCATCGCGCCTTCGATCCGGCCGGCGCTCTTCTCGGGGGCGAGCCGCTCAAGCCCGCTGACGGTGGGAAGCTCGACGTTGATCGACAGCCGATCGGCATAGAGGCCGGCCTGGTGAACCAGCTCGGGATCGGCGTCGGGGATGGTCTTCAGGTGGATGTAACCGCGGAAATCATGATCCTCGCGCAGGCTGCGCGCGACCTCGACCAGCTGCTCCATCGTATAGTCGGACGAGCGGATGATGCCGGAGGAGAGGAACAGTCCCTCGATATAGTTGCGCTTGTAGAAGGCGAGGGTGAGTTGAACGACCTCTTCGGCCGTGAAGCGCGCCCGGCGGACGTTCGAACTCTTGCGGTTGATGCAATAATGGCAGTCAAAGATGCAGCTGTTGGTCAGCAATATCTTGAGCAGCGAGATGCACCGGCCGTCGGGCGCATAGGCATGGCAAATGCCCATGCCTTCGGTCGAGCCGATCCCAGTGCCCCCGCGGCTGTCGCGCTTGACCGTTCCGGACGATGCGCAGGACGCGTCATATTTCGCCGCGTCGGCGAGAATCGCGAGCTTCTGACGGGTATCGAGCTGGGCCACAAGTTCACTTTATGTTCTCAAGTGTGTCTTGTCTAACCCATTTTACCGAAAAGCTTTTTCAAGCCCGGAAGCGCTTGGGGAACTGCCGCTTCAGCGCGGCGACCTTCGGCCGGTCGTGGACGAGGATATAGGGGTGGGCCGGGTTCTTGCGCATGAAGTCCTGATGATAGGATTCCGCCGGGCTGAAGCGGCCGGTAGCTTCGATCCTGGTGGCGATCGGCTTGTTGAAGACATGGGCTTTCGACAGTTGCGCAAGATAGGCCCTGGCGACGCGCGCCTGCTCCGGCGACTGCGGGAAAATGGCGGTGCGATATTGCGGGCCGACGTCGGGGCCCTGGCGGTTGACCTGGGTCGGGTCGGCAACCACCGAGAAGAAGATCCGGAGCAGCTCGGCATAGCTGATTTTCGACGGATCGAAGCTGATCCGCACCGCCTCGGCCTTGCCCGTGCGGCCCGATGAAACGCTCGCATAGTCGGCGCCGCCGGAGCCGCCGCCGGCGAAGCCCGAGACGACATCGGTCACGCCCCGGACATGCTCGTAAACGCCCTCGACTCCCCAGAAACAGCCGCCGGCGAGGATCGCGACCTCGTGATGGCCCTTGCCTTGCGAAACCATAGCGGGAGCGGGGACCGGACGGCCTTCCGCCGCCGCCGGGCCGGATTGGCCGGCAAGCAGCAGGGCGCCGGCGGCCACCGCCGCGCCCGCAAGTCCGAACATCGCGAAACGGGTCATCATCCAATCTCCTGATCCGCCCTTCGAAGCGGCAAGGGAGATACGAAAGATAGGCAGTCGCGGACGCGCCGCAAGGCGGGGGTCAGGCCGGGACTATCTCTTCCGGAGCGGTCATCCGCCTGGCGACCGCCAGCTTGAACAGGACGAACGCCAACAGCCCGACCACCGCGCTGGCGACGTGAATCAGCCAGAAGGTGGTGGTCGGCATGGAGCTGAACCATTCGCCGACATAGCCGACGATCTTGTTGGCGAGGAAGAAGGCCAGATAATAGATGCCGATCACCGTGGCGTTGATCGCCCGCGGCGCGATCTTGGAAAAGAGCGCCAGGCTGACCGGCAGGATGTGGGCGAAGCCGATCGAGTTCAGCAGGTGGAACATCACCGGCCAGAACAGGCCGATCTTGCCCGATCCCTGGGTCAGGGCCGCGATGTAGAGGCACAGGCCGCCGGCGATGGTGAAGAAGCTGCCGATGATCATCTTGCCGAGCTCGTCGGGCTCGGTCCCGGTCCGGTCCGCCTTCCATTTCCAGAACAGCGCCACCGCGACCAGCATCGAGAAGCTGAGCGCTGCGTCGATGGTGATCATCCAGGTCGTCGGGACGGTCACCCCGAAGAAGGTCAGCTGGAATTGCTGGTCGGCCCAGACGAGATAGGCGTTGAAGATCTGCTGGTTGGTGAGAAGGCCGATCGCCATTGCCGGGACTAGCAACATCAGGGCGATCACCCGCGGCCAGTCGCCCGGCTGCATCTTTTCCCGCGGCTGCCCTTTCTCGGGCCGCGAATTGTCGGGAAGGTAGCGGCGGCCGGCCAGGAACAGCAGGAGCCCGCCGACCATCACCACGCCGGCGCAGCCGAAGCCCCAATGCCACCCGACCTTCTCGCCCAGCGTCCCGCTGATCAGCGGAGCGACGATCACGCTGACGTTGATCGCGATGTAGAAAATCTGGAACGCCATCGCGCGGCGGAGGTCATTCTCCTTGTAGAGCGCGCCGACCTGGCTGGCGATATTGCCCTTGAACAGGCCGACCCCGACGATCAGCGAGAGCAGGGCGAAAACGAACATATGTTCGAACGCCATCAGGAAATGGCCGAGCGCCATGATCGCGCCGCCGGAAATCAGCGCCGCCCGTCGCCCGATGAAGCGGTCGGCGATGATCCCGCCGATGATCGGGGTGAGATAGACCAGCGACGTATAGTCGCCGAAGATGGCGGAGCTCAGCGGCTGTCCGCTCAGCCCGTCATAATGGTTCACTCGAAGCCATTCGAGGCCGACGACATTCTCCAGCCGGCCGGGAATGAGAAGGTAATTGACCATGTAGAGCGTCAGCAGCGTCTGCATGGAATAGTAGGAAAAGCGCTCGCAGCCTTCGACGAAGGCCAGATAGCCTAGCCCCTTGGGATGGCCCAGGAAGGCGCGATCGTTGCGGTCGTCGACCTCAAGGTCGGGCGTGGCTTCGGCGATGCTCATGGGCCGCGAAGCTAGCAGCGAATGAGGAGAAGGAAAGGCCCGGCCTTATTCCTCCGGAGCGCGTCCTTCCTCGGCCGCTTCCCGGCGTTCCTTGAACGCATTGTTGATCAGCTGCTGGGTGCAGCCGGTGAAGCCCGCCGGTCCGACCGGCGAGCAGCTGTTGATGCCGGTGCGGCCATAGGTTTCGAACGCGATGGCCTTGTTGGCCCAGCTTTCGCGCGTCTGGCGCGGGCCGCTGGTGCGCAGCCTTTCCGGGATACGGTAGCGCTCGCTCTCCGGCTTGCGGGCGCACACCACGACCTCGTCGTCGGTCGAACGCGGGCAGGGGTCCGTGCCATAGACGATGATCTCGCTGATCCGGCCGTTTTGAGCCTCGGCGGGCGTCGGCGCGACCGTCATCGGGAGGGCCAGCACAAGGCCCGCAGTCGCAGCGGTCAAAAAGGACAGTTTCGACATGCTTTTACGCTTTCTCTTCGAAGGACAAAGCGGTCGAGCCGCCGTCCCGGTTCCGTCAGACACGTTTCGATAGTTCGATGGCCACCCTGCAACCTGCACGGATCGCCGCGCTCAGCAAGGGATAGCCGACCGCCTCCTGGGAGCCATGTTCGCGCGCCGTCGCGCGATGCTCCAGCTCTTCGGCCTGAAATTCGGCAATGTCGGCCGCAAGCTCCGGATCGGTCTCGCCCAATTCACTCAATTGCTCGCTGTAATGGCGGTCGATCTCGGTCTCGACCGCGTCGGTGCAGGCCATTGCCGCTTTCTCGCTGATGAGAGCGGTCGCCGCGCCGAGCGCGAAACCGGCCACGCTCCACAGCGGCTGAAGCGCCGTCGGGCGGACCCCGCGTTCCGAGAGCAGCGCGTTGAAGCGGTCGAGGTGCCGCTGCTCCTGCGACGCCATCCGGGCAATCTGGTGCGCGGCGGGCGAACCCCGGCCAAGAACGGCAAGCTGACCCGCGTAGATGCGCGCGGCGCCATATTCACCGGCCTGGTTGACGCGCAGCATCGATGCCGTGTCGGGCCTTTTGTCGCCGGGCTGCCACTCGCTCATCGGCCGGATTTCCAGGCTGCAAGAAAGAAAATCAGCACGGCGCCGCCGATCGACAATATCGCGTTCCATGCAGCGAGCGACAGGCCGAGGAATGCCCATTGCACCTGGTCGCAGCGGACCAGCGGGACGTTCAAAATATCCTCGAGCGTGGTCGCGCCAGTGGTCGTGCAGCGGGTGATCCCTTCCCACCAGCCGGCCTCGACGCCTGCATGGAACACGCCGATCGCGCCGGAAATGAGGATCGCCAGCGCCGCGAGCAACACCAACGGACGGGTTCGCGGCGAGTCGAGCGGCGCGGTGAAGGCGCCGGCGGCGAGAAGGATCGCGGCCCCGTGCGGCCAGCGCTGCCAGTAGCACATCTCGCACGGGTAAAGCCCGCCGACATATTGCGAGAACAGCGCCCCGCCGAGCAGCGCGCAGGGCAGGAGCAGCGCGATCAGCCGCGCTTGTTTCAAACGTGCCCGGTCGGTTGGCACCGGCGGTGCGAGCATCAGCGCGAGGCGGTCTTGGCCGCCGGCGCGCCTGGCGCCAGCCGCTTCAGCGTCTTGACCGCATAGTCGAGCTGATAATCCTCGACACCTTTCTTCTTCAGCTCCTCGGCCGTCGCGACGAAGCGCGGGTCCGGACGGCTGTCGTCCTCGAGCACCTCGTCCTTGATCTTGGCTTGGCTGACCAGGTGGCGGCGAAGGTCGGCCTCGCGGAGCCGCGGACGATCCTTATAGTCCTCGTCGCTGAGCTGCGGCACGTTGATATCCGGCTCGATGCCGCCAGCCTGCACCGACTTGCCCGACGGCGTGTAATAGCGAGCGGTGGTCAGGCGCAGCGCCGACTGCGGTCCGGTCTGGATCACGCTCTGGACCGAGCCCTTGCCGAAGCTGCGCTCGCCCATGACGATCGCGCGGCGATGGTCCTGAAGCGCGCCGGCGACGATCTCGGCGGCGGAGGCGGAACCGGCGTCGACCAGCACGATCACCGGCTTGCCCTTCGCCAGGTCGCCGGGCTTGGCGTAGAAGCGCTCGATATCGCTCGCCTCGCGGCCGCGTTCCGACACGATTTCACCCTGCTCGAGGAAGGCGTCGCTGACGTCGATGGCCTGGTCGAGGAGGCCACCGGGGTTGGAGCGAAGGTCGACGATATAGCCGAGCGCCTTGCCGCCGGTCGCCTTGTCGATGCTGACCAGCGCTTCCTTGGTCAGGTCGCCGGTCTGTGCCGAGAAGCCGTTGATGTTGATGATCCCGACATTCTCCTTCACTTCCCACTTGACCGGCTTCAGCTCGATCCGCTCGCGGGTGATGGCGACGTCGAACGGCTTGTCGCGTCCCGGCCGGACGATGGTCAGCTTGACCTTGGTGCCGGGCGCCCCGCGCATCTTCTCGACCGCTTCGTCAAGCGAATAGCCGTAGAGGAACTCGCCATCGATGTGGGTGATATAGTCGCCCGCCTTGATGCCCGCCCGGTAGGCCGGCGTGTCCTCGGTCGGCGCGATGACCTTCACCGCTCCATCCTCGGTCGAAACCGTGAGGCCAAGGCCGCCATAATTGCCGTCGGTGGTGGTCTTGAGCTGCTGGAAGTCCGACGCTTCGGCATAGCTCGAGTGCGGGTCGAGCGCCGCGAGCATGCCGTCGATCGCGCCCTTGATCAGCGTATGGTCGTCGACCTTGTCGACATAGTTGGCGCGCACCCGCTCGAAGACGCTGAAGAAGGTCTCAAGCTCCTTCTGCGTATCGGTTTCGGCGGCCGCCATTGCCGTGGTCGCGATCGGCACCATTGCCAGCGCGCTCACCAGCGCGAGGGGCGGGAGTAGCTTGGACATGCGTTGCATCGTCGAGAATCCTGTTCGTCAGCCGCGGGTAGATTAGCGGCTATTGCCGCTATTGGACAGCGGCGGAGATGAAGCTGCGATTAAGGCCGGTGAAATCGGGCGGCCGTCCTTCCTCAATTCGACACTTATGGTGCCCAGCGCGCGGCCAAGCGGTTCGCCTCTTTTGACCCTGGTTCCGCGCGGGCGATCGCTGGCCACTCCCAGCAGCAGGCTGGTCCAGCCTCCGCCATGGTCGATGATGACCACCCCGTTTTCGCTTCGGAATGGCGCGGCGAAGGCGATGCTGCCGTCCGCCGGTGCGATGACAGGCGCGCCCCGGCGGGTATCGAAGCGCAAGCCGCGCGAAGCGATCCCGGCGCTGCTGACCGAGCCCAGGCCGTCGAGCAATGGCGCGCCCACAGGCAGGGAATAGGCAAAGTCCGGCGGAGGAAGCGCGGAGTCGCCGCGCATCGGCCGGGGCGGCGCGAAGTCGAGCCGCGCAAGCTCGGCGGCGGTCGCGCGGCCTTCTAACCGGCGTTTCGCCGCGCCGCGGGTTGCTTCCAGCTGCTCACCGCTGGCAAGCACGCGCTCGCCTGCCCCGAACGCTTCGTCGCTAAGACGTGCCGCGCGACCGGTCGCCTTCGCTTCCAGTTCCGCGAAGTTGCGCTGCCGGATCGCCAGTTGGTCGCGATTGCGGGCAAGGGCAGATCGGGCCGAATCCGCTGCAGACGCAAGCTGCTGCCTCTCTTCCAGGTCGGCGCTGAGGGCCGCGCTTCTGCGGCGGATGACCGGCATGGTCGAATCAAGCAGGGCGCGGACCCGCACCATCTCGT
>CBFGLY010000007.1:0-14318 GCA_965649725.1 uncultured Sphingomonas sp. | reverse complement strand
TCCAACATCCACGCCGGCGGCAAGGCCGAAGCGGTCGAGATCGGCAAGACCGAGCTGGCGGTGGCCGAGATGATCCGGCCGAAACTGGTTGCCGACGGCATGTTCCTGGTCGGGATCGACATCGTCGGCGACAAGATATTGGAGGTGAATGTCTTTTCGCCCGGCAATCTCGGCAGCTGCTCGAAGCTGGCCGGGGCGGACTTTTCGGAACCGATCCTGGAATCGATCGAGCGCAAGGTCGGCATCGCCAGCCAATATGCGCGCAGCTTCGACAACCGGCACCTGGCAGTGCTCTGACGCGTTGGTCCGCCCATGCGGATCGCCACTTATAATGTGAACGGGGTCAACGGCCGCCTGCCGGTCTTGCTTCGCTGGCTGGAGGGCGTGAAGCCCGACGTGGTTTGCCTGCAGGAGTTGAAGGCGCCCGACGAGAAGTTTCCGGCCGCCGCGATCGAGAGGGCCGGTTATGGCGCGATCTGGCATGGGCAGCAGAGGTGGAACGGCGTCGCCATCCTCGCGCGCGATTGCGTGCCGGAAGAGACTCGGCGCGGACTTCCCGGCGATCCCGGCGACACGCACAGCCGCTACATCGAGGCGGCGGTGCGCGGCCTTGTTGTCGGCTGCCTTTACCTTCCCAACGGCAATCCCCGGCCGGGTCCCAAGTTCGATTACAAGATGCGCTGGATCGAGCGGTTCGAGGCGCTCGCCGCCGAGCTGGTCGCACTCGACGCGCCCGTCGTCATCGCCGGCGATTACAACATCATTCCGACCGACGAGGACGTCTACAAGCCGGAACGCTGGCTCGACGACGCCCTGTTCGCGCCCGAAGCCAAGGCCGCCTATGCGCGCATCGTCAAGCAAGGCTGGACCGATGCGCTGCGCAAGCTCTACCCGGACGAGAAGGTCTATACCTTCTGGAAATATTTCCGCGGCGCGTTCGAGCGGGACGCGGGGCTGCGCATCGATCATGTGCTGCTGAACAAGCAGGCGGCGAAGCGCCTCAAGGCGGCGGGCGTCGACCGCACCGTGCGAAGCTGGGAGAAGACCAGCGACCATGCGCCCGTCTGGATCGAACTCAAATGAGCGCGGTCGCGCCAATGGAAGCGCTGCTCGCCGAGCGGCTGCCCGATGGCCCCGACTGGCAATATGAGCCCAAGTGGGACGGCTTCCGCTGCATCGCGATCCGGTCGGGAAATGGGGTCGAGCTTTGGTCGAAGTCAGGGAAGCCGCTTGGCCGATATTTCCCGGAAGTCGTAGCGATGTTCGAGCGGCTCAATACAAGCTCTTTCACCATCGATGGCGAATTGCTGATCGAGCGTGGCGGCGAGCTGTCGTTCGACGCGTTGCAGATGCGGCTCCATCCCGCCGAAAGCCGGGTACGCAAATTGTCGGCGGAGACACCGGCGATGTTCATGGCGTTCGACCTGCTCGCCATCGGCCGAGCGAAGCTGGCCGGAAAGCCGCTCTCCGAACGCCGCGACCGGCTGGAGCAAATGCTCTCGGCCGAGAATGAACCTAGGCTTCTGCTCTCGCCGGCGACGACCGATCGAAGCGAAGCGCTCGGCTGGCTGAAGCGGACCGGCGGCGCGCTCGACGGGGTCATCGCCAAGCGGCTCGACCAGCCATATCAGTCCGGCGAGCGGGCGATGGTCAAGGTCAAGCAGCGCCGAACCGCCGACTGCGTCGTCGGCGGCTTCCGCTACGGCAAGGGCGGTGGGACGGTCGGCTCCCTCCTTCTCGGCCTGTACGATGACAAGGGCTTGCTCAACCATGTCGGCTTTACTTCGTCGATCGCGGCCAAGGACCGGGAGGCGTGGACCAAGGAGTTGGAGAAGCTGATCGGACCGCCGGGCTTCACCGGAAACGCGCCGGGCGGGCCCAGCCGCTGGTCGACCGAGCGATCCAGCCAGTGGGAGCCGCTCAAGCCGAGCCTGGTCGTCGAGGTGCTCTACGACCAGGTCACGGGCGACCGCTTCCGCCACGGAACGAAGCTGCTTCGGCGCCGCCCCGACAAGGCCCCGCGGCAATGCACGATGGAGCAACTTCGCCACCCTTTGACGCCGGCGGAGCTCGAGCAGCTGGTCGGCCGATAATGTTGTTCGACTTGCCGCTGCTGCCCGGCTTGCACTTCCGCGAAGCGCTGATCGATTGCGACGAAGAAGCCGAGCTCATTGCCCATATCGAGCGGATCGGCCTGTCGCCCTTTCGCTTCCAGGGCTGGACCGGCAAGCGGCTGACCAAGACGTTCGGCTGGCGCTACGACTTCGACGACCGAAGCTTCACGCCCGTCGAGCCCATGCCGTCATGGATGGACTCGTTGCGGGAACAGGCGGCGGCTTTTGCGGCGCTGGACGCGGCACAGTTCGTCCACGCTCTCGTCACTCGCTACGACCCCGGAGCTCCGATCGGCTGGCACCGGGACCGGCCGCATTTCGATACCGTCGTGGGCATTTCGCTCGCGTCCGAAGCCACGCTTCGCTTCCGCAAGCGAGAGGGCGCGGGCTTCCGCCGCTTCAGCCTGAACCTGCCGCGGCGATCCGCCTATATCTTGTCGGGGGAAGCGAGGCATGAGTGGGAGCACAGCATCGCCCCCGCGGAACAGCTTCGCTTCTCGATCACCTTGCGCACCCTTTCCGGCAAGGGCGCCGCCGCGGCGGCCCGCTCTTCCTGACTATCGGGCTGCGATTGCCGTCGTCGGAACCAGCGGCTTCGCCCCGTCGCCGAGGATGATGAACGCCGCCCAATAGAAAGGATGGGAGGTCTTGGGATCGTCCATCAGCTTTGCCTGGGCTTCTCCCAAGGCGCCAGCGAGTGCCTGTCCCGGCCGGGCATTGACCAGCCCGCCGACCAGCCGCTTCGTCGCGTCATAATCGTCGGGCACCGGCCAATGGCTGGCAACGACGGACCGCGCGCCGGCGCCGACGAAGGCGCGAACCAGCCCGTCCAGCGCATAGTTGCCGCCGGTAGCGATACCGGCTTCGCGGCTGACCGCCGCCGTTGCCGATCCGGCCGTGTCGCATGCCGACAGGATCACGACATCGGCGTCGAGCTTCAGGTCGAAAATCTCGCGGAAGCTGAGCAAGCCGTCCGAGCCGCTCGGAGCGAAGCTGGTCACCAGCGCCGGGCGTGCCGGGCAATCGGGTCGAGGCGCGGTGACAAGGCCGTGCGTCGCAAAGTGCAGGACCCGGAACTGGTCGAGCTTGTCGCCGCCGGACAGCAGCGCAGCGTCGTTGAAGGCCGCGCCAGTGACGACCTGACTCTGCTCCGGCCCGAACCGCGCCTCTGCAAGCTTCAACTCCTCGGCGGAGATGGGCGCCTGCCACATGGCGATCGGCCAGTCGCATTCGTCGGCCACCGCCGCCAGCGGCCGCGTCAGCGCGACTTCATTCTCGCCAAGCCCGAGATAGGCCCGGCGCGCGTGGCTCGGCTGGATGGCGCGCATGTCGAGGAAGCTCCGCGGGCTGACCGAGATCGAAACCTCGCGGCCGCGGCCCAGCCAGTCGACCCCGGTGAAATCGAACGGATCGCCTCCGCTCGCGTTGGCGCGCGCGACATAGCGGTCGACGCCCGACTGGCTGGCGGGAAGCAGATAGGGCGGAAGCTGGAGCATCGGCCCATCCGGCTCGAACACCAGATGCTTCAGGCCGTGAAGCTCGCCATCGATCGGCGCGAACAGGGCGAGGTACATCGCGCGGGCGCGGACCAGGTCGAACGGCTCGGTCACCGCCTCGCCATTCTCGATCTTGACGATGCTGTCGCGAAGGGCGGTCACGTCGCGCGCCAGTCCGCCGGCGCTGGAGGCGATCCGCCAGGTCCTGGCGCTCGAACTGGTCGCGAACAGCGCATAGGCCGCATCGCCGACGATCACCATCTTGTAATAGCCTTCGCCGGGCCGAAGCGCCTGCTGCAGCGCGGCGAGGTCGACCGTGTCGGGCGATAGCACCTTGTAGCGCGGATAGGCGGCGAGCTGCGCCTGCATCCGGACCTGGTCGGCCCGAAGCGCCTCGACGCTGGCCTTGGCGGCCGAAAGAACCTGTTCTTCGCCGGCAGTACGGCTCGCCTGCGCTTCCAGCCGCCGGACCTCGCCCTCTTCGCGCAGGATTTCGCGGGTTCGTGCAACCGCCAGCCTGAACAGCGCGCTGCCTTCCTCGTCACCGGACGAATATTGACGGGCAAGGATCGCCTGCGTCTGGGCCACGCCGGGCCGCTGGAGCGTCTGGCTGGCAGCGAACATCGCCGCCGCCGCGGTTGCGCTTCCATCGCGCGCCAGCAGCTCGAAATAAGGGCTGAGCAAGGAGCGAAGCGAGGTCGAGCTGTCGCCCACCGCATTGCTGTCCTTCACCAGCTGGTCGAACAAGGCCCGTCCCGCCGCCGTGTCTCCGCTTCGCACCAGGAAGCCGGCCTTGCGGGCGCGTGCAGCCAGCAGTGCCGGGCTTTGCGGGAAATTATCTTCAAGTGTGGCAATGGCAGCGTCGAACGCTCCTGTCGCGCCCCCGCGGTCGCCGCGGCTTTCCGCGATCAGCCCGCGCTGGATGCCGATTTCCGACAACAGCCACCGCGCCGACTGGACCCGCCCGTTGCGCACCGCCAGGATCCGCGCCTGCGCATCGCCGAGCTTGGCCGACGCCTGGTCGAACTGTCCCTTCTCGCGAAGCGCGACTCCGGATAGCTCGATGCCCTGGGCGTCGAGGATCGCAGCGCGCTCGGCCGGCGCCAGGCCGTTGGCGATGGCCGTCAGTTCCTGACCGCTGACGCTTTCGCGGTTGATCGCCAGCGACAGCGGCGGAGTGATCAGCCCGTTCCGGATCTCGTCCGCTTCCGACACTTCGGCGACCGGCGGCATCGGCGATTCGAGCATTGCGATCGCGTCGTCCTGCCGATGCTGGTTAAGCAGGTTGATCGCGCGATAGTTGCGGATCAGCCGCTTCAACACGCCGTCGCTTGACGGGCTGGCCGCTTCGGCGCGGGCGAAAAGCCGCTCGGCGGCTGCGAAATTGCCCAGGTTGGACTGCTGCAAACCCTGGTTGGCGAGCGCATCGCCAAGCGCGGCCGGGTCGCCCGTTTCGCGGCTTGCGAGGCTTTCGAAGAATTCGGCGGATTCGGCGAAGCGCCCGCCATTGTTTCGCAGATAGGCCTCCATCCGGGCGCCGGCGGCGTCGAGCGTTCCCGCCTGGACACGGGCGAAGCTGGCGGGGTCGCTGACTTCGGTGGTCGCGACCTGCACTGCGCCTTCCTGCGCCCTGTCGGTAACGGCCGACGCCAGCGCGAGCCGCAATGCGGGATCGTAACCTGCGAGCCCTTCGACCCAATAATGGGTCTTGCCCTGCTGAACCGCGTAGCGCCGGTAATCGACCTTGGCAGCCTCGTCGGTGCAGAGCATCGTCCGGACGGCCCCGACATTCGGAATCGTCGCGCTTTCCTCCGGCCGGCAGCTCAAGGCGCCGCTCTTCAGGGCGCTCGGTTCGTTGGCAAGATCGACCGCGCGGCGCACCGCCAGCATGCTTCCGACAGGGCCGGCCGCGTCACGGCAGGTCAGCTGATATGCCCGGTCGAACAGGCCGGACAGGCGCGGGTCGGTGGACTTCACTTGGGCAGTGCAAAGCACGCCCGCATTGCCAAGCCGGAATCCGCTTCGAACGGACAGCGGCGATCCGGCGTCGGCCTGGGCCACGGACGGGAGCATTGCCGCTCCGGCCAGCAAGGAAATGAGCAGGCGGGTCATGGCTGCTTCTCCTGAGTTCCGGTGGGAGTGTTGTCCTCCATCAGCGCGGGGTTGCCGCTACCCGACACCGGATCGTCGACGTCGCCTTCCTCGACCAGTCCCGGATGCGACCGCATGGTCGTGTTGAAGGCCGGGTTGCCGGTGGCTTCCGCTTCGCCCAGCTCGGTCGTGTCGAACAGCGGGTCGGGCGGGACGATCGGACTCGACTCCGCTTCCTCATCCTCCTCGCCATTGTCGATCTGGTCCTCATTGCCGAACGGCGGCGGCTCCGGTTCATTCTCGCCCAGGAGCACGACCTCCTGCTGGATGCCGGGTGTCGGCGTGAATTCGGGCGGGAACGGCGGCTCGACCACGTCGCCGCAGCCGCCGGTGAGCAGGCAGCCGTTGACCGTGCTGTTGGCGGTGAACGGCGTCAGGTCCGCGCCTTCCACGGCCGCATCGCGAACGGCGACGCCCGTCAACACGCCGGCCTGGGTCTGCAACTGGCCGTTGACGACCACGTCGATGGAGTCCGGCGGCCCTGCGACCGCGAAATCGTCATTGATGAAGACTTCCCGGGCCAGGAAGCCGGCCGGTGTCTCCGCACTTCCCATATTCTGGATCAGGATATTCTGGAGATTGTCGGATTCGATCCAGATCGTCCCTGCGTTGAGCACGCCGTCGGGCCGCTGGACGGCGGCCGGTGCATTCAGGTCATCCTGGTAGCCGGAATATTGCGGATCGTCCGCCAGCTGGTCGAGGATGCTGCCTTCGGCGACATGGATCTGGTTGGCGTAAAGCCCGAGCTCGCCGGCGAGCGCGCCGCCGGACGAGGTGAGGGAAATCGAACCGGTTGCCGCGTCCAGCTCGAAGCGGTCGGCATAGAATTCCAGGCTGTTGCTGTCCTGGAATCCGGTCGCCGTGACATCTCCCGTGATCCGGATCACTCCGCCGGGCTGCTGCGTCGCGGGATCGCCGGTGGCGAAGGCGACATAGCCGTTGGGATCGTCGATCGTGCTTCCGGCCAATGGCCCGGTAATCGACAGATCGCCGATCAGCATGTCGATGTCGGCGGAAGCATCGCCGCGCGCCAATATCTCGAGCGATCCGCTCGACAGCCGCGAGAACTCCCCGTTGCTGAGTTGATAACCGCTTCCGCTCAGCCCGTCGCCGATCTGCGCTTGCGTCGCATTGGTCGACACCAGCCGGATCGTTCCGAAGTTCCCGGCATCGATCCCGCCGTTGGCGCCGATCGCGATGTCGTTCGACCACAGCTCTACATTGGGGGCTTGCCACAGCCCATTGACCGAAGCGAGGCCGCCGACCCGGCCATTGATGGAAAAGGCCTGGACCGGCCCCAGGCTCATGTTGCCGCCGATGAAGGCGTCCAATTGTCCGGTCACGATCGACCCGTTCACCGTGAACGAGCCGGCCGTCGGGACCGGACTGGTCGCGGCATAGACCAGCGCGGGATCGAAATTCTCGAACCCGCCGCCGACGTCGAGCATCGCGAAGCCGGCGACATAGGTGCGTCCCTCGACGTTGGTGCCGATCGCCCCGATGGTCGAGGGACCGTCAGCCAGCACCATGACGTCGCCGCCCGACTGCACGGTGCCTGCGCTGAGCGCACCGTCGGAGGTGAGGCCGACGAAATTGGCCGCCGCGACATTGCCGACGCTGACCGAGGTGAGGCTGCCAACCGCGGCGATCTGGCCGTCGATCGGATTGCTGCTGGGGTTGACCAGCCCGGCCGAAAGATTGCCGAGCGTGACCGCCCCGGCAGCGCGCGCGATGACGCTGTCGCCAGCGGTCATGTTAGCGCCCAGGATCGTCCCTCCCGCGATGACGTCGATCGACTCACCGGCGGTCGCATTGGCCATTGCCAGATTGCCGCCCGCGTCTGCGAATAGATAGCCGCCGACATTGGCGTCCCCGCCCAAGGTGATGTTGCCGAGCGCGTCGAACTCCGCATCGAACGGAGTGGTGACGGTGCCGGTGACGATATCGACATCCGATTGCAGGAAGATAGAGCCGCCGGTCGAGCTGATGTCGCCGGTGAGGATGGACCCGCCGTTGACGATGGAAATCGCTGCGTCGGAAGAAAGGTCGCCGGTTGAAACGCCGGAAACGCTGTTGAGCAGGATGTCGCCTGGCCCGCTGATATTGCCGGTCGTGACATTGGCCGTTGCCGAGGTGAGCTGGACCTGGCCGCCGGCAACGATTGCGCCAGTCGCGACCGACCCGTTTGCGGCCAGGCTGACGCTGCCCAGGTCGGACGTGATCGCGCCCGTCTGGATCGAGCCGCCGCTAGTCGCGTCGACGTCATCGTCGGAGCTAATCGTTCCAGTCGTGATGTTGCCCCCGGCAACCAACGAGATGAATCCAGCCGCACTCAAGTTTCCGGCAAGGATCGTCGATCCCGCGTTGAGGGACAAATTGCCGCCCGTGCTGGTGGCATTGCGCATGTTGATGAGGCCGGGAGCCGTCAGATTGAGCGAAGCCGCGGAAACCAGGTTCGCGTTGGTGATGAAATCGCCGCCGGTGCTAATGCTGAAGCTGCCGGCCGAATAGGTTCCCGGTCCCACCTGAGCGCCGCTGAACGTGTCGGCGACGAAATTGGTGGCCGCCAGGTTGATGTTGCCGCTCGCGGTCATCGATCCGTTGCTGGCGTCGAGCGCCAGCACTCCGGCGATGGTGAAGCTGAGGTCGCCGACCGTCGCGGTGCCGTCGCGCACCGACACGGTGCTGTTGGCGAACGTGTTGTCGTAGAGGTCGCCATCAATGGTGAAGTCGAGCGAACCGATGTTGGCATCGCCGTTCAGCACTCGGAAATAGCTGCCGCCAATGACGGTTGCGGTTCCGTTGGTTGCGCCGATGCCGCCGACCGCAATGGCCGATCCGACAATAGTGTCGACCTGCAGCGTTCCGCGCTGGTCCGGATGACCGAACCGGTCCTTGGATTCGACCTGGATGTTCCCAGTCGTGGCATTGCCGCCATTTCCTTGCGTTGAGCCGAGCCCGCCATTGCCTCCGGTCGCATTCGCGTTGAGGTTTACGCTGTCCGCCGTGACGAGCACGCCGCGGGCGAGGAAGTTTGCATTCCCTCCTTCGGCGGCGCCGCCGTTGCCGCCCGCGCCGCTGGCGGTGGCACCGTTGCCTCCATCGCCTCCGAAGCCGCCGTACGCGCTTGCGTCCGCGCTCAGCGAGGTGACGGCCATGCCGCCGCCGACGGTAGGAGCCGCCTCCGCGCTGATCGTCCCGGTCTGGATCGCGCCGCCCGCGCCGGTTCCGCCAGCTCCGCCAGCGCCACCCGCGCCGGTGTCGCCAGCACCGCCGTTTCCGCCGTCACCGCCACGCCCGAGCGAGGTGAGGATGGTGGTGCCGCTATTGAGTTGTCCGCCACCGGCGCTGCCCGCGAACAGGATCCGGCCGCCGGAGCCGTCGCCGCCAAGCCCGCCGGCCCCGCCAATGGCTCCGCTCGCGCCCGTGCCGCCGATGCCGCCGATGCCGTCCGCGGTGATGGTTGCGCTGCCCAGCGTGATTGTCCCGCCGATCGCCGCGGCGCCCAGGCCGAACGATACGTCGACCGGCCCGCCGTTGGCGCTGCCGCCATTGCCGCCGTTGCCGCCATTGCCGCCATAGGCATTGGAATCGATCGACAGGCTGTTGAGATCGATGCTTCCGAAGAAGGCGATGACATCCGCCTCCCCGGCCTGCGCCGTGCCGCCATTGCCGTTGCTGCCATTGCCGCCGACGGCCTCCGCGGTGAGGACGGCGAGGCCGTCGACATCGACCGAGCCGTTATTCTGAGTCGTGACCATCACGGCGGTCGACTGGGTTTCATCGTCGGGTGGCGAAACGAGCCCGGTCGCGTTGCCGCCCGTGGCACCGTCGCCGCCGATCGCGCTTCCGTCCAGGAAGATGTTCCCCCCGACGTGAATCGACCCGCCGTTGCTTTGCACCCTGGCGCTTCCGCCGGTTGCGTTTCCGCCGTTTCCGTTGCCGGTGTCGCCACCCTCGCCGAACGCTTCGGCGAACAGGCTGCCCGTCAGGTTGACCGACCCTGCGGCAGCGAAGATCTGCGCGACACCGCCGGTGCCGGACCCGCCATTGCCGTTGGATTCCAGGTCCCCGTCGCCGCCCTCGCCCGACGCGTCCAGGGTGGTATCGCCGCTGACCGCAAGGCTTGCGCCATTTCCAAGGATCACCGCCGATCCGCCCTTGGCAGCGCCGCCGTTATGGCCGGACCCGCCCGTCGCGTCGGCGTCCAATGTCACGGTTCCGAAAGTGGCGGTGCCGCTTGCTCCGTTAATGCTCGCATTGCCGCCCTGGCCCGCTCCACCGGTTCCGCTCGGACCGCTGGAGTCTCCGCCGTCCCCGCCGGCAAAGGCTTGATGGTTCGCGATGGTGGCCGACCCGCCCGAAATGTTGAGGTTCGTCGTGCCCCCGGTCGCGGCGCCGCCCGAGCCATTGGTGCCGTCGCCGCCGGTCGCGCCGACGAACTGACTGACGTTGCCATTAAGGGATCCGCCGGCATTGATCGTGATGCTGCCCGTGCCACCCTGGGCCGCCCCGCCGACGATGCCGCTGCCGCCAGTCGCCTCCGCCAGCGTCAGGATTTGACGGCCGGCCGTCAGGCTCGAATTGGCACCGAGCGTGATCGAGATCGTACCGGTGCTTGCGTTTGCCGAGCCGCCGGCTCCGGCCTGCGAAGCGCCGCCATAGGCATTCGCCTTGACGTAGATCCGGCCAAAGGGCTGTACCTGCGTCGCATCGGCGGCGGCGATTGCGGTGTTGGTGACGTCGATGGTGGCGTCGCCGCTGAACGCATTGCCGCCATTCCCGCTTCCCGTCGATGCACCACCCAGCGCGTCGGCAGTGAAATATGTATCGGCTCCCTTGAAGAAAATCTGTCCGCCGCCGGTCAGCGACTGCAGCCGCGACGTTCCGCCAATCCCGTCGCCGGCATTTCCGGCGCCTTCGGCCTGGCCGCCAACGCCGTCGGCGAAGTTGAGATAATTGCCATTGACCGTGAGCGTGCTCCCGCCGCCGATCGACAGGATGGAATCCCCGCCGATGCCGTCGCCGGCGTCGCCCCCGGCGCCGTAACCGCCGTGGCCGGTCGCCCACATGTTGAGCGGGCCGAAGGTCATTGCCGCCGCGCCCTGGTCGAGGGTGACGTTGATGATTCCGCCATGTCCGGCGCCGCCGCGAATCTCGCAACTCGTGCATTCGCTCGTGGAGCCGCCGAATCCTTCGGCATAGAATTCGGTTACTCCGGCGCTGATCGACGATCCCGCGCCCAGCGCGCTGACGTTGATCGTGCCGCCGGTGCCGTCGCCGCCGATACCGCCGAAGAAGTCCTGGGCGCCGCCGGTGCCATTGGCCTCGCCGTAGAGGCTTCCGTTGACGACGATGTGGCCGCCGTCGTTGGCGGTGACGTTGATCGTGCCGCCGGTGACGCTCTCGCCGGGGCTGAATTCATCGGGCGCGTTCGATCCCTGGGTATTGGCGCGGATATCGACGTTCCCGGTCGACAGTGTCGCGCCCGCGCCCGCCCACAGGCTGGCGGTGGGCTGGTCGAACAGGCTGTAGAGATAGAAAGTATGGATATCGAGATCGCCGCCGATTGTCAGGTTGGCAGCCGTCGCGCCGACGAACGCATTGAAGTCGTTCGTGATGTTCAAATTGCCGCTGAAGCTCGTCGGCCCGTTGTAGGTCGACACTTGAGTGTCGCCATAAGCCAGCGTTTCGACATTGCTCGAGAAGGCGGCATTGTCGATCGTGATATTGCCGTGCTTGCCCTCGACATATGTGACGCCGAACTGGTCGGCGTCGAGATAGCCGGAGCGAAGCACGACGCTATTGCCCTCGACCCCGGCCGAGCCCGCGATGTCGAACCCGATCTCGGCCCCGCCGGTGATCAGCAGGGTTGTGAGGTCGTTCTTGGGCGCTGCCACCAGATAGGCATGCCGGTCGCCGCCGATGACCTCGCTGTTGCGCTGGATCTTGCCCCCGTTGACGGTCAGCGACTGGAGCGCCTCGGATCCAGTGGTGACCTGGATATTGTAGAGACCGGAATCGGAGAAGGTGATCGACGCCGCTTCGGCCGCCACCAGCGCCGCCCCGCCGTCGGTTCGGATGGTGCCGCTGTGGTTGATGACCGGCGCCACCACCGCGACATAATTGCCGGACCCGTTGGCGCTCAGCTGCGCCAGATTGTCGATCCGAACGAAGCTTCCGGGGATTGCTCCGCCGAACGTCACGCTGGGGTTGGCCGTGCCGAAGCCGGTCATCCAATTGCCCTGGCCATCGTCGCCGATGTTCGAAGTCGTCAGCCCGAGCGAGCCGACGTTGATCGTTGCGTTCTGGCCGATGACGATCCCGTTGGGGCTGTAGAAATAGACGGTGCCGCCGGTGAAATCACCGACCAGCGAATTGATGTTCCCGCCCATGTAGATGGCGTTTCCGGCCGTGCCCGGCGTTATCCGGTTGAGGACCGCGAAATCGCTGTTGCCGCTGAACGTCGCGCTGTTGCTATCCGGCAGGAATACGATCTGGCCACCGCTCGGATTATCGGTCGCGGTCCAGTTGATGACCGCCTGTTGTCCGGTGATGATCAGGTTGGAGTTGGTGCTGTTGGCGGTGTCGATCCCGGCCGAGCTGTCGATCGTGCCCACGAACTGGGCGTGCGCGGGCGTCGCGCCCAACGCCATCATCGTCGCCAGCGCGAGGATGGAGCAGCTCCCGCGGCTACGGCGAAGCGACTTCAGGTTACGCGTCATCATACACCTCCTCACCAGGGAAGAATCCGGCTGGTCAGCGTCACCAGCACGCGGACGTCTCCCTTGCGATCTTCGATTCCGGTCTTTTCCAGGGGGACGGCGATGGCGCCGTCGAGCCTGAAACGGTCGCTCATTTCCGCGCGGACGCCGCCGCCGGCCGACTTCAGATGCTCGGCACCCCGGCCGTCATTCTTGTTCCAGACCCAGGCGGCATCGCCAAAGACATAGGGCTGCAGGCTGAGCCTGGACCGGTTGGACACAAGCAGCCGCGGGCCGCGCAATTCCGTCGTAAGGCCGATCCCGCTGTCGCCGCTCAGGGTCGCGGGCTCATAGCCGCGGCCGACGGTATAGTTGCCGGCGGTGAATTCCTCGAACGACAGCAGCGGCTTGAATCCATATTGCGCTCGCGGCGCGATCGCGACGGCGAAATCGCGGCCCAGCGCCAGCTCGGCCTGGCCGGCCGCGCGGATGACCATCGCCGTCGCCTTGCCGTCGAACCGGCTGGGCAGCACCTCGTCGTCGCTTTCGCTTGCGTCGAAAATGTCGAGGCCCTTGCGGATTTCGACCAGCGCATTGGCGCGCCATGCCGGGCGGCGCGAGGTCAAGTCGACCCCGTCCCATTCGCCCCGCAGCCACAGCACGCGCAGCTTGTCGCGGCTCAGCGGCTCGAAGAAATGGACCTTCTGGTCGACGAAGTCGAAGCCGGCGCCGGCCCACAGGTTCGACGACTGGCTGCGGACGATCGGGTAGCGGGCGCTGAGCGTCCAGAAGAGAGTCTTGGCCTTGAGGTCCGGGACCTCATCGCCGGCATTGATGTCGGGTTTGGTCCAGGCATAGGTGAACTGCCCGTCGATCACGAGGCCTTCGGATCCCGGGCGGAAGCTGTGCGCCGCCTGGAGGATCTTCTGCTCCTTGATGTCGAAGGTCGAGTAAAAGGACAGGGTCGTCACGTCGCCCATGCCGGTGAGCCCGTAGGCGGACCCGCGAAGCTGCGCGCCCCAGCGTCCGGTTTCCTGGGCGGCGAGATTCTGCACCGTCGCGTCGAGCGAGTAGCGCCGGCGGAGCACCGACACTTCGCCGATCAGCTCGCCCGGCCCGGTCCCGGCGGGCTTCAGCGTCAGCTGGACATTGTAGCCCGGCAGGTCGCGCGCCAGCAGCAGGTAGCGTTCGGCCTTGTTGCGGTCGAAATATTCGTCGCCGGTCAGCTTGTTAAGATAGGCCGCAAGCTTTTCCTCGGCGCCGCCGGTCTGCCCGCGGGCGCGCACGGTGGTGACTCGCGCATAGAGCGTCTCCATCCGAACGATGCCGTTTTCGATGCGCTGGGTCGGCACCTGGACGGCGGCCAGATAGCCCTTGTCGCGAAGGATCGTCGCTGCAGCGTCGCGGATCTCGCACAGCACCGCGACCGGCTGCTCGCTTCCGGCGAACGACGACCAGGCGGCGCGCATCTCCTCGGGCGTTGCGCCCTTCAGCCCGTTGAACTGGACGTCGTTGATCGTGACCTTGATGTCCGCATAGCGCGGATCGGCCAGCGGGCAGGGGGACCGTTCGACATCGCCGACGACGTTCAGCGACGGCTTGGGCGGCGTTTCCGGCCTGGTGATTCCGCTAAGCTCGTCGCGCGTCGGCGCAACCGACTGCGCGGCCGCCGGCAGCGGCAAGGCAAGCGCCGACGACGCCCACAGCGCGCCGTGCAAAATCCGATTGGTACGCGAAATCCCCATGGTGCCCCTTTCGCGCGAAAGGGACCCGGCAAGACTCGAACACGCGCCCCCACGCGTTAAATTTGGTGAAACTTTACTTAACGTGAGTCAATCTCTCACGTCATGAAA
>CBFGLY010000006.1:0-14676 GCA_965649725.1 uncultured Sphingomonas sp. | reverse complement strand
CCCTGGTTCGACCTGGTCCTGATCCTCGCGCTGGTCGCGGTGAACGGGCTTTTGTCGATGAGCGAGCTGGCGATCGTCTCGTCGCGCGAAGCGAGGCTGAAGGCCATGGCCAAGTCGGGCTCGTCCGGCGCCAGCTGCGCGCTGACGCTTGCCGCCGAGCCGGGACGCTTCCTCTCCACCGTGCAGATCGGGATTACCCTGATCGGAATTCTTGCCGGCGCTTATTCCGGGGCAAGCCTGGGCGAACCGGTCGCGCAACGCCTGGCACTGCTCGGCATCGATCCCGAGACCGCGCAAAGCGCCGGCTTCGGACTGGTCATCGTCGTGACGACCTTCGCTTCGCTGATCATCGGTGAGCTGGTCCCCAAGCAATTCGCCCTTCGAAACCCGGAATCGATCGCTGCGATCGTGGCCCGGCCGATGAGCTGGCTGAGCAGGATCACGGCACCCTTCGTGTGGCTGCTCGATCAGACCAGCGCATTGATCTTCAGGCTATTGGGGCTGAGCCGCGAAGCCAAGAATGTCGTCACCGCCGAGGAGCTTCACCTCGTGGTTGCCGAGGCGCAGACGGCCGGCGTTTTGGAAGAGAGCGAACGGCAGATCATCTCGGGGATCGTCCGCCTTGCCGACCGGCCGGTGCGCGAGGTGATGACGCCCCGGACCGACATCGACTGGATCGATATCAGCTGCGGCCGCGAGGAGATCCGCGCCGAGCTCGCCGCGACGCCGCACAGCCGCCTGCCCGTGGCCGACGGATCGGTCGACAATATCGTCGGGGTGGTGTCGACGCGTGACATGTTGTCGGCGCTTCTCGACGGCCGGGAACTCGAGCTTCGCAGCCTGACAAAATCGGCACCGGTGATTCCGGATCTCATGGACGCGATGGACGCGCTCGCGGTCCTGCGCTCCGCCGAGGTTCCGCTGGCCCTGGTGCATGACGAATATGGCCATCTCGACGGCATCGTCACGCCCGGCTCGATCCTGGCGGCGCTGGCGGGAGCGTTCGCCAACGACCTGGACGAGGGCGACGACCCGCCCTGCGTCGAACGTGACGACGGCAGCTGGCTGGTATCGGGAGCGGCAAGCGCCGATGTCCTCGGCGACCGGGTCGGAGTCTCGATACCCGGCGAGCGCGACTATTCGACCGTCGCCGGCTTCGCCCTCTCCGTGCTCAAGAAAATCCCGGAAACCGGCGAGACGTTCAAGTTCGACGGCTACAAATTCGAAGTCGTCGACATGGATGGGCGCAAGATCGACAAGCTGCTGGTGACACGGTCGAAGAAGCGCAGGTCGGCGGAGGAAGCGGAGAGCGAAGCGCCCTCCGCCTGACAGGAGTCAAAGCTTGCCGAAGCGGGCCTCGTAACCGTCGATGTCCCCGCGGGCGAGATAATCGGCCTGCTCGACGATCCGGTCTCGGCTGAAGCGGCCGCGAAAGGCGCCGAGCGATTCGTCCAGCGCCTCGACCTGGCCCGGCGACAGCTTCGCAATCTGTTCGAACCTGACGATTCCCCGATCGTACAGCAGCGCGGCAAGCTTGGGCCCGACGCCCTTCAGCTTCACCAGGTCGTCGGGCGTCCCGGTTGCGCCGGGCAGTTCGTCATGGACCTTGGTGCCGATGATCGGGCCCGCGACATCGCTCGCGGCGGCGGCGGCCTCGTCGGTAAGGCCACGGCCTTCCCGGGCCTGGACCGGCGCCGTCATATGCGGGCGCAGCGGCGTGCTGTCGGTCAGCGTGATCCGCTGGCGCGGGCGGAAGACCAGGTAGCCGACAATCGCTCCGATGACGAGCGCGACCAGGAATACCGGCCAGTAGCTTTGCAAGAATTCCATCCCCTCAAATCCTCCGTTTCCAGCGGTTGGCCCGCCGTCTCAATTCGCCGATATAGGCACCGATCATTCCCAGCGCGAAGCCGGATAGCGCGAACAGCTGCGCTTCGATCGCGAGCGGAATCATCGCGCCGTCCTCCGTTCCTGCGGCAAGGAGGCCGGGTCCCATTGGACCTCGAGCACGCCGGGAATGTCGTCCATGATCCGCACCAGTTCCGTGCGCTGGAAATCGTCGGCCGGGCCCGACAGGATCATCCGGCGCGCAAGCGGAGATCGCTGCATTCTGGCCTGGATCATCGGCAGCTCGTAATAATCGAGGGTTCGCCGGGCGATCGTCTCCGCCCGCGCCGCCATCCGGTCGCCCGCGCCCATGGGGCCATGCCAGAGCGCGGTCTCCGCGAGGACCGCCGCCACTCCGATCAGGACAATGCTGCGCCGGTTCACCTCGTCCGCTCCAATTCCCGCCATCCTATATCGCGGCGATGAAAACCGTCGGCGAAGTCGATCCGGCCGACGGCTTCATAAGCTCGGTCGCGCGCCTGGCCCAAGGACCGGCCGCGCGCCGTCACGGCCAGAACGCGCCCGCCGCTGGCAACGATCCGGTCGCCGTCGAGCGCGGTCCCGGCCTGGAAGACCGTCACCCCCTCGACCGCTTCGGCGTCGTCCAGGCCATCGATTTCGCCGCCTTTCGATGGCGCGTTCGGATAGCCTTTCGCGGCGACGATAACGGTCATGGTCGTATCGCTGGAGAGGTCCGGAGCCGAAAAGGTGGCGCCGGTCGCGACAGCATGGAGAAGGGCGGCGAAATCGCCTTCGATCCTCGGCATGATCGCCTCGCATTCCGGGTCGCCGAAACGGACATTATATTCGATCAGCTTGGGACCTTCCCGGGTCAGCATCAGGCCGGCGTAAAGCACGCCTGAGAACGGAGTTCCCGCCTCGGCCATGGCCCTCGCGGTCGGCTCGACGATTTCCCGCATGGCTCGCGCTTCGAGCTCCGCCGTCAGGACCGGTGCGGGGGAATAGGCGCCCATCCCGCCCGTGTTCGGTCCGGTATCTCCTTCGCCGACGCGCTTGTGATCCTGCGCGGACGCGAGCGCGACGGCGCGCGTTCCATCGACCAGGGCGAACAGGCTTGCCTCCTCCCCCTCGAGAAATTCCTCGATCACCATCGGGCCATCGCCCGCGGCCCGGATCGCCGCCTCGGCCTCGGCGCGACTCATGGCGACGGTCACGCCTTTGCCCGCGGCCAATCCATCGGCCTTGACGACGACCGGGATCGAAAAGCCGTCGAGTGCCGCCAGCGCGTCGGCTTCGGTTTCGACCCTGCAATAGTCCGCCGTCGGGATCCCGGCGCGCGCGCAAAGATCCTTGGTGAATCCCTTCGACCCTTCCAGCTCGGCTGCGGCGGCCGATGGGCCGAAAGCGGCAATGCCTGCAGCCCGGACGGCATCCGCCACACCCGCGACGAGCGGGGCTTCGGGTCCGACAACGACCAGGTCGATGGCGCGTTCTTTGGCGATGGCGACGACGGCCTTGGCATCGCAAGGATCGATTGCCACGCATTCAGCCCAACGGGCGATGCCGGGGTTGCCGGGGGCAGCGATCAGCGTTTCGCAGCTTGGCGATTGCCTAAGCCGCCATGCCAGCGCATCCTCTCGCCCGCCCGACCCCAGCAAAAGGATGTTCATGAACCGCTCCGAACTTGGCCCCGACGACGATGCTCCAGGCCTCCTAGCCGAGCATAGGAGCGGCGACAACGCGCCGGCGCTGTCGGTCAGCGAACTTTCGGGCGCCCTGAAGCGAACGGTCGAGTCGGCCTTCGGTCTCGTGCGGGTTCGTGGCGAAATTTCCGGATGGAAGCGTCACGCATCGGGCCACTGCTACTTCACCCTGAAGGACGAGAACGCCTGCATCGACGCGGTGATCTGGAAGGGGCAGGCTGGGGCGCTTGCCTTCCGGCCCGAGGACGGCGCCGAGGTCATCGCGACGGGCAAGCTGACAACCTACCCCGGCCGGTCCAAATATCAGATCGTCGTGTCGCGGATGGAGCTGGCCGGCGAGGGCGCGTTGATGGCTCTGCTCGACAAGCGACGCCGGGCGCTGGCCGCGGAAGGGCTGTTCGACGAGACGCGCAAGCGCAGGCTGCCCTTCCTGCCGCAGATCATCGGCGTTGTGACGTCGCCCACGGGCGCGGTCATCCGCGACATCCTCCACCGGCTTGAGGATCGCTGTCCGACGCATGTGATCGTGTGGCCGGTACCGGTTCAGGGGGAGGGGTCGGCGGCAAAGGTGGCCCAGGCCATCCGCGGCTTCGCCTCGATCGACCCGAGGCCCGACCTGTTGATTGTCGCTCGCGGCGGCGGTTCGATCGAGGATCTGTGGGCCTTCAACGAGGAAGAGGTCGTTCGCGCGGCGGCGGAATCTCCGATCCCGCTGATTTCCGCGGTCGGGCATGAGACCGATACCACGCTGATCGACTTCGCTTCCGACCGGCGCGCGCCCACGCCGACCGCGGCTGCGGAAATCGCCGTTCCGGTCCGCGCCGAACTCGCCGCAATGCTGGCCGAGCTTGGTCATCGCCAGTCGGCCTGCGCCCACCGCACCGTGTCCCGCGGGTCGGAGCGGCTGGAGCAGTCGCTCTCCCGCTGGCCGGACGCGGCGAATTTGTTCGCGCCGCTCGCCCAGCGCGTCGACGACGCCGGCGACAGGCTGCCAAGAGCGCTGACCCAGCGAACGGCGCATGCCCGGGCCGACCTGGCGGCCGTGGCGCCGCGGCTCCAGGCCCGGCTCATCGAAGAGCGGATCGAACGGGGACGGGAGCGGATCGCGTCGATGTGGCGCCTGGCCGAGCTCGCCCATCCGGAGCGTCCGCTGCAGCGTGGCTTCGTTCGGGTCACCGACCGGGCCGGCAAGACGCTGGTGCATGCCGCCGCGGCTCGGGCCGCCGGCGCGATCGACCTTCACTTCGCGGACGGCCGCGTCGCCGCCCAGGTCGGCGATTTCGCCGGGCCCAAACCCTTCCGTCCGGCAAAGCGGGTTGAGCGAAAAGCCGGCGGTCCCTATCTCCCGGGACAGGCCGACCTGTTCGGCGACGAGGATTGACGATGTTGATGAGCGGCCGCCAGCGCGAGGCGAAGATCCATTATCTCGACGGCACGTTCCGGATGCTGTCGGCGGGCGACCATGTCCGCTGCGCGATCACGGGCGCGATCATCCCGCTCGACGAGCTTCGCTATTGGTCCGTCGCCCGGCAGGAGGCCTATGCCGACGCGGCCGCCAGCCTCGAAGCCGAGCGGCGCGCGGGCAACGCCTAGCCGACTCGCCGGCCCTTCACGCCGACCTGCCCGTCGATTCGCAGGAAATAGGCGCCGATCAGGCCGCGCTTGATCACGATCTTGTCGCCCTTGCGCGGCGCATTGAGGCGCATCGGGCTGTCGATCGTCTCCCATACCGCGTCATGATCGGCGATGACGATCCGGTAGCGGCCGCGGCCGATTTCCTCGACCGACTTCACGGTGGATTCGATCTGGTCGGGGACCGCGTCGGCGCTGTCGTCGCCCGAGAAGAAGGGCAGCTTCGGGATCTGGAATCCGAATAGCGACCGCCGGGTTTCGCGCACCGCCGACTGGTCGACGACGGCGACTTGTCCGCCCTTGACCGCAGCAACGAGCGTAGCGCTTTCCTTGTCGAAGCAGGCCAGCCGCTGCGTGTCGTCCGCGATCGCCCGGCAGCGCTCCAGCTGTCCGACCAGCGGCGACGGCGGGGGCGGCGCCTTGTCCTTGGCAGCCGCGGTGCCGGCGCCCGCGATCAACAGGACGGCCGCAATCATCATCTTGTGCATCGAAAGCTCTTTCGAAAGCTTGGCGTTGCGCCAAATTTGCCACGCCGCCCCCCGATTGCAACCTGTGCTTCAAAAGTCACAGGGGCGTCACAAATAGCCTGCCGACCTTCGCTCTGCGTTGCACAGCGGCTGGTCTTCACAATAGGAAGGGGTGTCTTCGTTGCCCGGATTCCGGGTTGAGCTGTATTGATTTCAAGGCGCCGGAGGGGCGCAAATTAAGGGGACAAGAATGTCTAAGACCCGATTCAAAGGCTCGCTGCTCGCGAGCACCGTGATCGCCGGTATGGCGTTTGCGGGCCCGGCTTACGCACAGGATGCGGCAAGCCAGGACGCCACCAATCAGGAGCAGGCGGTAGAAGTCGCCAATCCTGCAGAGCGTGCAGCCCAAGAGCCGGCCGACGAGCCGGAAGCGATCGTCGTCACCGGTTCGCGCATCGTTCGTCGCGACCTCGAGACTGCGGCTCCGGTCGCCGTCGTCCAGGACGAAGAATTCAAGCTTTCGGGTTCGGTCAACGTCGAGCAGGTGATCAACACCCTGCCGCAGGTTATCCCGGGCACGACGTCCTTCTCCAACAACCCGGGCGGCGGCGTCGCCACCCTGAACCTTCGCGGCCTCGGCTCGACCCGCACCATGGTGCTGGTCAACGGCCGCCGCTGGATGTTCTTCGATACGTCGCAGCGCGTCGACCTTAACACCATCCCGTCGTTCCTGATCGACAGCGTCGACGTGGTGACCGGCGGTGCGTCGGCCGTTTACGGTTCGGACGCTATCGCGGGCGTCGTCAACTTCCGTCTTCGCAACGACCTCAACGGCGTCGAAGTCGGCGGTGGCTACAACATCACCGAGGAAGGCGACGGCCGTCGCTACAACACCTACATCGCCCTTGGCGGCGACCTGGGTGACCGCGGCCACGCCACCGTGTTCGGCGAATATTACAAGCGTCGCGCGATCTTCGCCGGCGACCGTCCGTTCGGCGAAGTCACCTTCGGCGATGACGGTGAGGGCGGCTTCATTCCGGGTGGCTCGGGCACGACTCCGCAGGGCCGCTTTACGTCGCCTGCCTCGGCAGCGACCTGCCCGGCCGGCAACATCTTCTGTTCGCCGGGCGCCTTCTTCGAGACCGCGGGTTCGCCGCGTCCTCGTACCGGCGCCGATCTCTATAACTATGCTCCGGCGAACTATCTGATGGTTCCGCAAGAGCGTTACCTGGTCGGCGGCTATGCGGACTATGACGTCGGTGGCGGCCACACGCCGTACGCCGAAGTCGCGTTCGTCAACAACCGCGTTGCCAACGAACTCGCCGCGACCCCGGTCACCGGGACGTTCGACGTCAGTATTGCTGCGGTCTCGCCGTTCCTCGACGCCGCCACCATCGCGGCGCTTCAGGGCCTCGACGCCGATGCGGATTCGGCCGGTGATGCTGTCGGCGACGGCATCGTCCCGCTGACGATCGCTCGCCGCGTGACCGAAGTCGGTTCGCGTAATTCGCTCGACGAGCGCAACGCGTTCCGTCTGCTCGGCGGTATCCGTGGTCCGATCACGGACAACTTCAACTACGACCTGTACTACAGCTATGCTCGTACCCGGAACGGCAACGTCCAGTCGGGCAACGTTTCGTCATCGGCCTTCCAGGCTGGTCTCGACGGAACGGCGGATCCGATCAACATCTTCGGTCCGAACACGCTGACCCCTGAAATGGCCGATCAGATTGCGATCCTGGCCCAGAACGGCGAAATCTCGACCCTCCAGGTGCTCAGCGGCTCGATCTCGGGCTCGCTCTTCAACCTCGGTTGGGGCGGCGATGACGTCGGCCTCGCGGTCGGTGCCGAGTATCGCAAGATGGCGTCGGAGTTCATTCCGGACACCGCGCTGTCGTCGGGTGACGTTATCGGCTTCAACGGTGGCGACGCCACCAAGGGCGCCTACAACGTCAAGGAGCTCTTCGCCGAGCTTCGCGTTCCGATCGCGGCCCGTGCGCCCTGGGCGTACAAGGCCGAGCTCACGGGCGCCGTCCGTTATTCGGACTACAGCCTGAAGGCGGTCGGCGGCGTCTGGACCTATGCGCTCCAGGCTGAATATGCCCCGATCAAGGACATCACGCTCCGCGGTCAGTATCAGCGCGCGGTTCGTGCTCCGAACGTCGGCGAACTGTTCGGCGGTCAGTCGCAAGGCTTCCCGGGCGCGGTCGATCCGTGCGCCGTTGCTGCCAACGCGACCGATCCGACGATCGTTGCGCTGTGCGAAGCAACCGGTGTTCCGGTCGGCTCGGTGGGCGATCCGAACCTGCAGGCCAACACCCAGATCGAAGGCCTGTTCGGCGGCAACCCGAACCTTCAGGAAGAAGTTTCGGACAGCTACACTGCCGGTGCGGTGTTCCGTCCGTCGTTCCTCCCGGGCTTCGCGGCGACGATCGACTACTTCAACATCAAGGTGAAGGGCGCGATCGGTACGCTGGGTGGCGGTTTGGCCAACTCGCTGAACCTCTGCTACGAAGTCATTCAGGACATCAACAGCCCGTTCTGCCAGGTGTTCGTTGGCACTCGTAACGCGCTGGGTCAGATCGAAAACGGCCCGGACAGCCCGTCGCCGCAGATCCTGAATGCGAACACGTCGAAGCTTACTGCGAAGGGCGTCGACCTTCAGTTGGACTACAGCACTCGCCTGCCGTTCCAGCTGATCGGCGACACCGATGCCAAGCTGAACCTGTTCTTCCTGGGCACCTATACGAAGGAAGCCAACTTCGTTCCGGTCCAGGAGCTTCCGGACGAGGTCAACAAGTGCGCCGGCAAGTTCGGTGTGCTGGCTTGCGGCAACCCGACGCCGAAGTACAAGTGGACGTCGCGTGCGTCGCTCATCACCGGCCCGCTGACCACCAGCCTCCGCTGGCGTCACCTGAGCTCGGTGCGTGACGACGATCCCGACACGGACTACACGGTTGAGAAGATTGGCGCGTACAACCTCTTCGACCTGAGCTTCGCGTTCGACGTGAACGACAATCTGTCGCTCGCAGCAGGTATCAACAACCTGTTCGACAAGAAGCCGCCGCTGTTGGGTGATAACCAGGAGCAGACCAACACCTATCCTGGCACCTACGACGTGATCGGCCGCGACTTCTTCGTCTCGGCTCGCGTCGCCCTCTAATCAGAGGTCAGGCGTAAAAAGAGGGGCGGCGGACTTCGGTCCGCCGCCCTTTCTTTTTGTGCCGCGTCCGTCGCCTGGACGGACCTCCGATCACTTGGCCGGTCAGTGGGTTTGAAGGGTCCAGAAGTCGGCGAAGGCCCGGCCGTTGCCGCCTTCGCGGACCTGGCCATGATCCAGTAGCGTCAGGCCGGATTGCTCGAACAAACGCTCCAGGGACCGCTGATCGGCAACACGCCGGCATGCTTCTTCCAAGGAGTCGATGCGGCCGATCTCGTTGCGGGCCATGGACTCCAGCCGGTCCAGCAACCGTGCGACCTCCTCGGGCCGGTCGTTTCGTCCGAGCGACAGCGTCCGCGCGGTCGCTTCCGCCAATTCCCATCCTGCCGAACCTTCGCCGAACCGGCGCCGTGCTTCCGCGGGAGCGTCCATGATCGCCGGTGGCGCGCCGAATCCCATCGCCCGAAGCGCTAGGCTCGCCCGCGCCTTCGAGATAAGGTCCATTTCATCGAGGACCCACTTCAATCCCGCGCGGCGGGCGGCATTATGTTCCAGGATCGGTCCGTCCAGACGATGCGTCATCAGCCCGACGCGGCCCATCGGCTTCAGTACCCGGACGATCTCGGCCAGGACGATTTTGATGTCCCCATATTCGAAGCCGAACTGGCTGACGACCGCATCGTGGCTGCGATCGGGGAATGGCAGCGCTTCCATCGCCACGCCGCCGCGCGATCTACTGCCCTTGGGCGGCTCCGGCAGCTGCCGGGCAAGATCGACTCCGATCGGCTTCAGGTCGCGCCGAGCCTCGAGCAGCCATCCCATGACGCGACCGTCACCGGTCGCGAGATCGACCAGTTTCGCCTTTTGAGGAAGCGATCGCGCAAAGGCGCGCCATGCGCCCCGCTGCGCGTCGTCGATGACTCGCCAGCGCGCCGACAGGCAGCCTCCGCCGCCCTGATCGGTCTGGCTTGCCCAGAAGTCGCCCCAGGCGTCCGTCGAAGGACCGGCGCCGTTCATGCTTCGCGAGCCAGATGAATATCGACCGCCACCGTCATCCGCTTGCCGGCCTGGAACCGCCGGGTCCCGTGGTAGAGAGTGCTTGGAAACAGAGCGCATCGGCCCGCAACGGGCTCGATCGAATAGACTGGTGCCAAATCCAATCTCAGGTCGGGCGGGGGGCGGCCCAGCTCGAGCCAGCCGGCCTCGGGATCGTCATTGTCCGCGGGAGCAGGCACGACGAAGTAGGCCGCCGACGACAGCAGACCTTGCGGATGGATATGTTCCGTGTGGCGGCCGCCCCGCAACACCCTGATCGACCAGCTTCCAGCGAAGGACCAGCCCGCGTCCCGATGGCGCAATAAGGGATGGGCTTCGTCCCGGCTCGGCAATCCGGAGCGGTATTTCTCGACGGCTGCCCGAAATGCGTCCTCGATCCAGCGTACCTCGTCCTCATGGCGATCGAACAAGCCGCCCCTCGTCTGGCTTCCGTCCCGAACCGACTGGCCGACCGGCATCGCGCTCTTGTCGTGCAGCGCGTCAAGGAAGCGAATGATCGAAGCCAATCGGTCGCTATCGAGTTCCAAGTCCATCGGCGCGACCAGGCCCCGCTGCCCGTGCAGCCAATGGTGCCGCTCATCCCCGGTCAATCGCCAGCCGATGTCTCGAAGCGCCCAGGCCCCGACATGATCGGGCGCGACCTGGATCACGGACCCGAGCAGGGCCTCGGCACGATCCGGCTGCCGGCGTCGAAGCCAGTGCCTGGCCTCCTGCACCTTGCGGTCCACGGTCTGCACTTCGATCGCCGCGAAAATCTCCTCCGCGCGATCGTCATCGCCCGCTTCGCCCCGATGGACCGCCTCGACCAGCGCGAAATGCGAGGAGTTGCCGAGGGCGGACCGGGCTTGCGCGGCGACTTCGGCCGCCTCCGCAAAATGGTCGACGCCGGAAAGCATCCGGCACCAGCTCGCGTAGACCTGCGTTGCTTCCCTGCCCGCCAGCCCCGCGGCCGCTCGGTAATGGGTGGTGAACCCGTCGCGCTCCCCGGCTGCCCAGCGCAGCTGGGCAAGCCACTCCAGCGCATCGGTCCAGCCTGGCAATCGCGCGGCAAGTTGCTCGCCGATCTTTCGGGCCGCCTCGATCTCGCCATGTGCCTCCAGCGCTTGTCCAAGCCCAAGCTGGGCAGTCGGGGAGGAAGGTTCGGCCGCAAGCGCCATTCGATAGGGTTCGACCGCATCCAGTCCCGTTTCCAACGCGAGCCGTGCCCTCCCTTCGAGCATCTTGGGGTTGGCGGGGTCGAGAGCAACGGCTCGCTCGTAACTCGAAAGAGCATCGCGCTTTCGGCGAAGCGCACGCTCGGCACCTGCACGAACGGACCAGTAACGCGCGGTGCCGCCAAGATTCGCTTCCCGCTCCAGCAGGAGGTCCAGCGCCCGGCGCGGATGCTCGGCGGCGGTCAACAGCAAGGCAAGATTGAGCAGGGGCTCGCTTGCCGAAGGGTCGGCCGCGACCGCCCTTTCCAGCAATTCGATGGCGGTTGCCCTCTCTCCCTGGCGGGCGAAATGGCTCGCGGCGCTGTTGATGATGCCGGCATCCCTCGGCGCTGCCGCAACCGCCTGCCGGAACAAGTCGCCCGCCGAAGCCGCATCTCCGGAACGAGCGGCGGCGATCGCGCGGTCGCGCAAAGCGGCGGCAGCCAGGCTCAACGGTCGCGAAACCATCCGGTGATCGCGAAGCGGCCGATGGGCGCGAATGGCGGAACATAGGTCACGGCATGCGGGCGGGGCACGGTGAACATGTTGAGCGCGTTGAATCTGGGCTTGTAGCCGGCCACGACATCGCCTTCCTCGTCAAGGAAGTTGAGATAGCCGCCCCAGTCGGGCTTCCAGTCGTCGATGCAGAAATTCATCACATAGGCGACGCGCCAACCTTCGGCGACATGGCTGTCGACATGGCGTCCCAGGAAATGGCCGGGGGCATAGAGCGTCGCCTGGGCGTCGCCCTTGCGGATCGTGTCGATGCCGGTGACCTCCCGGATGAAGGTCAGGAAATCCTCGCTGTTGATATGTTCCAACAGCAGGTCATGCGGTCCGTTCGGCGCCCATTTTTCAAGATAGGCGTCGAGCATGGGGTAGCGGGCATATTGAAACGAATATTCGCCCCTGGCGGCCGCTTCGGCGGTCTGGCGGGCGACATTGGCCTGCTCGCTGCGGACTTCGGCGGCACGGATCGCGTTGGGACCGTCCTCGCCGGCCTGCCAGGCAATCTCCCAGGGCGTCAGCCGCGCCAATATGTCCCGGATTTCCCGGGCCGCCCCGTCGGTCAGCACATCGCGGACCTGGATTCGGCCGTCGACCTGAAACTCATCCGCCAGCCGTTTCCGGTCCAGCCGTGGATTTAGGGTGAAAAGCTCGCGGGTCACGCCGATCTCGAAGGGCCTTGGTTTTTGTGCAGCAAGCGTTAGGCGGAACGAACCGGGCGAACAAGCATCGGCAATTGGAGCGGAAATCCACGCCCATGTTGACAAGGGATGACGTCGAGCAGCTGTCGGAAGAGTTTCGGGCGAAGGGCATTGTCCGGATCGGCTCCTTCCTGCCCGAGAGGCAAGCGGCGGACCTCCACGCTCACCTGCGCGGCCGCGCCGACTGGCGGCAGGTCTTCAACAGCGGCGACAAGCTGTTTGAGCTGGACCGCGAGGCGCGGGCGGCGATGGACGAGCCGCGCAAGGCGGCGCTGGACGAGGCGATCCATGCGGGCGCTCGCGAGGGGTTCCAATATCGCTACGAAACCATTCGCGTTCCCGACGACCAGGCAGGGCGCGAGGCTATCGGCGACCCGGTCGCCCGGTTCGCGATCGACATGTCATCCGGGCCGACGCGGGATTTTCTTCGAAGCGTGACGGGCGCTCCCCACATCGAGTTCGCCGACGCGCAGGCCACCGCTTACTCGCCCGGCGACTTCCTGACCGGTCATGACGACAGTTTCCCGGGCAAGAACCGGATCGCCGCCTATGTCATGAACCTGACCCCGACCTGGCGGATCGAGTGGGGCGGACTTCTGATCATGCACGGCGCAGGCGATCGGCCGTCGCTGGCCTATCCGCCGGCGATGAACGTCCTCACCCTGTTCGGTGTGGGGCAGATGCATAGCGTGAGCGAAGTCAGCCGCGCGGCCGCCTACCGCCGCTATGCGATCACGGGCTGGCTTCGAAGCTGACTAGCCCTTCCGATCTCTTGTCCGATCCGGACAACCATCTTCATCGGATCGATCCGGTGGAGGGCCGGGCGGTCTTTCTTCGCTCCGACCGCGACCGGCTTGGAAGCGCTCCGTTCCTCGACGGCCGGACGGCGGTCTCAACCGAGCCGGAAGTGAAATTGCCATTGTCGGCGCTAGAAACGCCTGACGCTAATCCGCCGCGGCTGATCATGCACATGTCCTTTTGCGGTTCGACCCAGCTTGCGCAACTGATCGATGCGGCCGGGGCGGGGCTGGTCCTGAAGGAACCGCAGGCCCTGGTCGATCTCGCCGATTGGCAGCGGTCGCTGGTCGAGCAGCAATTGAGCGACGAGCGGTTCGGCCCTGCGCTCGAAGCTGCGGCAGGACTGTTGTCGAGGCGCTGGAACGGAGCGCCGCCAACAGTTCTGAAGCCGTCAAATTGGGCGAATAATCTTCTACCCGACCTGCTCCGGATTGACGGCGCCCGGGCAGTGCTGGTGACGATCGAGGCGCGGCCATTTCTTCGCGCGGTGTTCCGGGGAGGGCGCGACCGGCTGTCGTTCACGGCGCGGGCGGCGCAGCATCTGGCCGCCGCCACCGGCCAGGCGAGTCTGGTCAGGGCGGCGATATCCGAAACCGACGATCCGCTCGACCGGGCGGCGCGGCTGGCGCTGGTGACGCATGAAGTTCAGCGGCGCTTGTTCGCCGCGGCGGCATGCCCGAGTGTGGACTATTCGCAGATTGCTTCCAATGCTGCGGACGCTCTCAGGACGGCGGCCGGCGCCCTGGGGCTCAGTCTATCCGATGAAGCCGCTGCGCAGGCGGTCCAGACGCGCGCTTCCACGGACGCGAAGGAGCCCTCCCGGTCGTTCAGCAGCGCCGCGCAGGACTTGGAGGATGCGGAAGTGGAACGGCATCACGGCGAACGTTTGGACCGGGCGCTCGACTGGGCCGCCAAGACCTTCTCGCCCTAGCGCGGCTTGATCAGCAGCTTTCCATCGCCTTCGTCGACCTCGACAGTCTGTCCGTCATGAACCCTCCCGGCGAGTATCTCGTCCGCCAGCGGGTCCTGGAGATATTTTTGGACCGCGCGCTTGAGCGGCCTTGCCCCATAGACAGGGTCGTAGCCGACGCGGCCCAGCCAGGCGCGAGCGGCGTCGGTCAGCTCCAGCTTGATCTTGCGATCCTGGAGCAGCTTGCCGAGCCGCTGGACCTGGATGTCGACGATCGGCCCCATGTGGCTGGCCGACAGGCGGTGGAACAGGATGATCTCGTCCAGCCGGTTGAGGAACTCGGGCCGGAAATTGCCTCGGACCACCTCCATCACCTGCGCCTCGACATTGGTCGGATTCTCATCCTCGCCCAGTGACGCGAGATATTGGCTGCCGAGGTTGGACGTCAGGATGATCAGCGTGTTGGTGAAGTCGACCGTGCGCCCCTGCCCATCGGTGAGACGCCCATCGTCGAGGACCTGGAGCAGCACGTTGAAGACGTCACCATGGGCTTTCTCCACCTCGTCGAACAACACGACCTGATAGGGGCGGCGGCGAACCGCTTCGGTCAGGACGCCGCCCTCTTCATATCCGACATAGCCCGGAGGCGCGCCGATCAGCCGCGCGACCGCATGCTTCTCCATGAACTCGCTCATGTCGAT
>CBFGLY010000005.1:0-15516 GCA_965649725.1 uncultured Sphingomonas sp. | reverse complement strand
CGAGGACAGGGGTCTTGGCGCTGCCCCGAATTTCAGCGCCTGGCCGGAGCTACCTCACACGGGCTCCCGACGAACGAAGGAAGAAGACATGCGTCATAAAGTCGCCGGCCGTAAGCTGCAGCGCACCTCCAGCCACCGCGCAGCCCTGTTCCGGAACATGGCCGCCGCCCTCATCAAGCATGAGCAGATCACCACCACGACCGCCAAGGCGAAGGAGCTTCGCCCCTATGTCGAGAAGCTGGTGACTCTAGCCAAGAAGGGCGGACTTTCGAACCGCCGTCTGGCCCACTCGCGCCTGATGGACGATGCGCAGCTGGTGAAGCTGTTCGACGTGATCGCGGCCCGCTACGCCGACCGCAACGGCGGTTACACCCGCATCATCAAGGCCGGCATCCGCTCGAGCGACGCCGCGCCCATCTCGATCATCGAATTCGTCGACCGCGACGTCTCGGCCAAGGGCCAGGACTCGGGTCCGGTGATGACCGAGGAAGAAGTCGAAGCCTAAACCGCTTCGTCTTTCCCAAGGCAAAGAGGGCCGCGGCGAAAGCTGCGGCCCTTTTTGCTTGGGTCGTTACCGGGCCTGGCCGGCGATCCTCTCGACTGGAACCGGTTGCGCAATCGGTGGCATCGCGCCAAGCCGGGCCAACTGACGCTGGCAATCGCACGGAGGGGGCCATGTTCCAGACAGTGCGTCATTGGTGGGGCAGCGGCCGCGGCAAGGTCACAGCGCGCCTGTTCCTGTTCGAATTTGTCGTCGTCGTTGCCGGGGTTCTCACGGCGCAGGCGCTCGCCGACTGGGTCGGCGACCGGGCGCAGGATCGCGCAGTCGGCGAGGAGAACGAACGCATTCGTTATGAGATCGGACGAGCCCGCCAGAACGCGCGCGTATGGCTCGCCGCGACTCCTTGCCTGGAAATGCGGGTCAACCATGTAATTCGCGAGGCGTCGTCCGGAGGACAGTTGAGTTCCGGCGAACTCGATCCCCCGAATTTCGTCGGCTACACGGTCGAACCGCTATCGGCCGACATCGATCGCGCTTTCCGCGGCCGCGTCAGCGTCAACACCGTCGACAGCTATACCGCCATCTCATCCGCAAGCGCCGCGATCGTGGACGCCTATCGTGACATTCGGCAAAATTGGTACCGGTTCGCTTTGCTCGATCCTGCGCTGGGGCCGTCGTCGCAAGCCGACCGGGCGACCGTGCGTGACGTAGGGCTGCAGGTCAGGTCGCAGTTGCGACGGCTTCATATTCTCGCGGACAGCATCGAGCAGGGCGCGGACCGCCTGGGAATCGACCCCCTGACGTCCGACGCGGAATATGGCGCCGCCTCGCCGATCGGGGACTGCGCTGAAATCTGGCGAAGCGGGCGTATCTGGCGTGGAGCGGCTTCCTAAGCGCGCGGGGACCCGAAACTCCCTTGAGGCGATTTCGCGGCAGCCCTCGACGGATAGCGGATTGAATCGGGCGGGATGGCCGCTAGGCTGCTCCCAAGAAGATTCCCGTTACCCCATTTCATTTCACCGGAGAGTTGCCATGCGTTCGTCCCTGCCGCTTTGCACCCTGCTTCTGACCAGCGCCTGCATGACCGCGCCGCCGCCTCCGCCCGCGCCGCCCGAGCTTGCCGCCGCCGAGGCCGCCGCGGCGGCTGCTCCGGCAAATGCGATCGCCTATCCGCTGACGCGGCGCACCGACCTCACCGAGCCGCAGTTCGGAGTGAATGTCGCCGACCCCTATCGCTGGCTTGAGAACGACGTCCGCAACGATCCGGAAGTGCGCGCCTGGGTGACCGCCGAAAATGCGGTGACCGACCAGTTCCTCGCCACCCTGCCGCTTCGCGACAGGTTCAAGGCGCGGATGACCGAGCTCTACGATTACGAGCGGTTCGGAATTCCGCGCAAGGAAGGCGGGCGCTATTTCTACACCCGCAACGACGGCCTCCAGAACCAGTCCGTGCTCTACGTCCGCGACGACGTCGGCGGCGAAGGCCGGGTCCTGATCGATCCCAACGGCTGGTCGGCCGACGGAGCCACCGCGCTCGCCGAATGGACCGTCAGCGAGGACGGCAAGCTGATCGCCTATGCGATCCAGGACGGCGGCACCGACTGGCGCACGGTCAAGGTGCTCGATGTCGACAGCGGCAAGCTGGCGACCGACGAATTGAAATGGCTGAAGTTCGGCGGCGGCGTCGAATGGGCCAAGGACGGAAGCGGCTTCTATTATTCGCGCTTTCCCGAGCCCGCGGCCGGCCAGACCTATCAGCAGACCAGCCTCAACCAGCGCGTCTATTTCCACAAGCTCGGCACGGCCCAGGCCGCCGACAAGCTGATCTACGCAACGCCCGACCATCCCGACTACGGCCATGGCGCGACCATCACCGAGGACGGCAAGTGGCTGGTCATCACCACCTCGATCGGGACCGACGACCGCTATGAAGTGACCCTGATCGACCTGGCGAGGCCGGCCGCGAAGCCGCGCACGCTGATCAAGGGCTTCGATCATAATTACAGCTTCGTCGGGAATCAGGGGCGGCGCTTCTACTTCGCGACCAACGACGGCGCGCCCAAGCTGAAGGTCGTCGCGCTCGACGTTGGGCAGGCCGCGCCGGCCGCCGTGACCGTCATCCCCGAACAGGAAGCGACCCTCGACGGCGTCAGCATGGTCGGCGGAAAGCTGATCGCCTCCTACCTGGTCGATGCCAAGACCGAGGTGCGGGTCCATGGTCTCAACGGCGCGCTGGAGCGCAAGATCGCGCTTCCCGGAATCGGCACCGCCGGCGGCTTCGGCGGGGAGATGGACGACAAGGAGACCTTCTTCGCCTTCACCAGCTTCAACCGTCCGACGACCATCTATCGCTACGACGTGGCGGCGGCGCAGGCGAGCGTGTGGGAAGCGCCGGAAGTGGCCTTCAACCCGGACGATTATTCGGTCGACCAGCGTTTCTACGCGTCGAAGGACGGCACCCGAATCCCGATCTTCATCATCCGCAAGAAGGGGCTGACCGGTCCGGCGCCGACGATCCTCTACGGCTATGGCGGGTTCAACATCTCGATGACGCCCAGCTATTCGCCGACGCGGTTGGCTTGGCTGGAGGCGGGCGGCGCCTATGCGGTCGCCAACCTTCGCGGCGGCGGCGAATATGGCAAAGCGTGGCACGACGCCGGCCGCCTCGCCAACAAGCAGAATGTGTTCGACGACTTCATCGCCGCCGGCGAATATCTGAAGTCGAGCGGAGTCACGGGTCCCGACCAGCTCGCGATCATGGGCGGCTCGAACGGCGGCCTGCTGGTCGGCGCGGTGGTCAACCAGCGCCCCGACCTGTTCGCGGCGGCAAGCCCGGCGGTCGGAGTGATGGACATGCTGCGCTTCGACCGCTTCACGGCAGGCCGCTACTGGGTTGACGATTACGGCTATCCGAACAAGGAGGCGGACTTCCGTACGCTGTGGCAATATTCGCCCTATCACAACATCAAGGGCGGGACGGAATATCCGGCGGTGCTGGTGACGACCGCCGACACCGACGACCGCGTCGTTCCCGGCCACAGCTTCAAATATATCGCGGCGCTGCAAGCCACCGAAGGCGTCGGCACCGAGCCCCATTTGATCCGCATCGAGACGCGGGCCGGCCATGGCAGCGGCAAGCCGACCAGCAAGATCATCGAGGAAGCGTCGGACGTCTACGCCTTCCTCGGTCACTTCACGGGACTCGACGGCTCGAAATAGCGCATTCGCCGAGCCGCCGCGCTCGCGCGGTCGGCGGCTCGGCAGCCATGCAACCGTCATCGCCACGAGGCATTCTCAACGGGTCGCTCTCGCTTTCCGGAAGGGCGGCGAAGCGAGGAGAATGTCGATGAGCATTTTCGGCAAGATCAAGGACGCGATCTTCGGCCACAAGGCAACCCCCGGTACCGCGCCGGGCGGCGGAGGCCAGGTTCCAACGGGCCAAGCACAGACGGCCCCGGCCCCGACCGGGCAGCCGCAGACCCAGGCCCAAGCGGTCGATGTCGGGCAGGTGCTCGATCAGATCGCCCGTGAGAAAGGCAATCCCGACCTCAACTACCGGACGTCGATCGTCGACCTGCTGAAGCTGCTGGGCATCGATTCCAGCCTCGATAACCGGAAGGAGCTGGCGACCGAGCTCGGTTATACCGGCGAAAAGGACGGCAGCGCGGAAATGAACATCTGGCTGCACAAGGCCGTCATGCAGCAATTGGCCTCTCATGGCGGGAAGGTGCCAGCCTCGCTGACCGACTGAGCGAGACGCCCAGCGGTCGCGCCTCGTCCCCGCGTTAACCAAGCTGAACGGCGGCAAACGGCGAATTCAGACTCGATGCAGCCCGAGTAGCCTAGAAGCGTTACACAAGCGGAAGAAATCCGCTCTGAACGTGTGAACGAAGGAGACAGCCGATGTCGCTGAAGATGAAGATCCTGGCCGGTGCGGCCGGTCTTGCGGCTGCCGTGGGTGTGGCGACCCCGGCTGCGGCGCAATATTACCCCCAGCCGGGCTATGGTTACGGCTATCAGAACCAGGGTGGCGGCGTGCTTGGCGCGATCATCAACCAGGTTTTCGGCTATGGCCAGTACCCGTACGGCAACTATGGCTACAACCAGGGCTATGGCAACCAGAGCATGGCGATCGACCAATGCGCTCGCGCGGTCGAATACCGGATCGGCAGCCGCGCCTATGGCAACTGGGGTTACCAGAACTACGGCTACCAGGGCTATAACAACGGCTATGGCGGGCGGGTCCTGGGCATCACCCGGGTCGAGCGCAAGAACTATGGACTGCACGTCTATGGCGTCGCGAGCTCGGGCTATAACGGTTACGACGGCTACAACCGGCGCGGCTACGGCAGCTATGGCTACAGCCAGGGTGCCGACCTGAAGTTCGACTGCAAGGTCAGCTACAACGGCCGGGTCCGTGACGTCGACGTCAATCGCCGCACCGCTTACTGGCGCGGCTACTAAAACCATCCCGTCAAAGTGCTACTTTGATGGAGGTTTAAAAGGATGCGCGGGAGTCAGTGACTCCCGCGCATTTTTTCACGCCTTGGCGGCAAGTGACCCGGCATATTCCTCGAGCTGGGTGGCAACCGTACCCCAGCCGTCGTGGAAGCCCATCTGCTCATGCTTCTCGCGGTCCGCCTCATTGGCGTGAAGCGCGACGGCTTTGTAGGCAGTCTTGCCGCCGCCGGCGTCGGCGAAAGTGACGATCGCCGTCATCGGGAAGCTTTCGCAGCCGGTCGACGCCATTTCGGCCGGGCGATAGTTCGGGCCGAGCGCGCTGGTCCAGGAGAAGGTCTTGCCTTCCTCGACCTCCAGCACGCAGCCCGCATTGCCGTGACCGGTGTCGAAGCCGTCGGGGCCCTGCATCCGGATTCGGAAGATCCCGCCGGGTTTAAGATCCAACTCGCACTCGGTGATCTCAAAGGGGCGCGGGGCGAACCATTGCTTCAAATGCTCCGGGTTGGTGTAGGCCTTCCACACCAGCTCCACGGGCGCGTCGATCGTGCGTTCCAGCACCAGGTCAAGCTTGTCGGTCATGGTCTTTCTCCTTGTCCTGCAAAGTCATCACATATTCCTCGAGCCGGTCGTGGCGCTTCTCCCAGTCGGAGCGGCGGTCGACGATCCATTGCTCGGCAGCTGCGAGCACGCCGGGGTTGAGCCGGCAGGTGCGCACGCGGCCGATCTTCTCGCTCCGGATCAGTCCGCTGTCCTCGAGCGCCTTCAGGTGCTGCATCACCGCGGGCAGGCTCATCTTCAGCGGCCTGGCCAACTCGCTGACCGTCGCCGGGCCCGTCGCCAGCCGCGCCAGCATCTCCCGGCGGGCCGGATCGGCGAGCGCCTGGAATGCACGATCGAGGCGAGTCGAATCCTTAAGCATGTGCTTAACTATCGAGCTGGGGCTGCCACGTCAAGACAGTTAAGCGATTGCTTAGCTTTTCCAGTTTCAAACGAGGACCATTGCCAAGCCGGAAAAGTTGAGCGAGGTTAATGTCGCATTTGGGACATGCGATCGGTGCAGGACGGCGGCGGCTCCTGGCTCGTTGTTCAGCGTTTGGGCCAACTTGACGTCGGGATGCCGTGGCAATGACCGGTAGCGAAGCCTTCATCGACTATTACGACGTCCTCCAGGTCAATCCGAACTGCGACGCGAAGATCCTGGAATCCGCCTATCATTACCTCGCGAAAATGTATCACCCGGATCGCGGCGAGACCGGCGACTCTGCCAGGTTCAGCCAGGTCATCGAAGCCTATCGGGCGCTCCGCGATCCTAAGGGACGCTCCGAATATGACCAGCTCTACGCCAAGAACGGGAGGGGCGATGCGCCTCGCTTCCCTTCAATGGACGAGGGCGGGGTCGAAGAGCAGTCCGCGATTGACGATGCCGACGATCACGCGGCCGTGCTGATGTTCCTGTACAAGCGCAGGCGGGAGAATGCGCAGAATGCGGGCGTCGCCGGTTTCTACCTTCAGGACATGCTGAACTGCTCCGACGAGCATTTCGAGTTCCACAAATGGTATTTGAAGGAAAAGGGCTTCATCGCCATCACCGAACAGGGGACGCTGGCGATCACGATCCAGGGCGTCGACCATGTGATCTCCACGTCGCGGACCACCAAGGCGCAGAAGCTGCTTCTCGAGCAATCGGACAAGCAAGAGGGTTAAGGCCGAGCCAACAATCCCTGCCCGATTGTTGCACTGCGCGCGGCGGCTCTCTACTGGCCCGCCATGCAGCATCCAGAATCCATCCTGATCGTCGACTTCGGAAGCCAGGTCACGCAGCTGATCGCCCGCCGGGTGCGCGAGGCGGGGGTTTATTGCGAGATCGCGCCGTTCAACGCGTCGGGCGAAGCCTATGAGCGGCTCCGGCCCAAGGGCATCATCTTTTCCGGCGGTCCGTCGTCGGTGATGTGGGAAGACAGCCCGCGAGCTCCGCAGCACTTCTTCGACCAGGGCTTGCCGATCCTGGCGATCTGCTACGGCCAGCAAACGATGGCGCACCAGCTTGGCGGCGTCGTCGCGGCGTCCGACAATCGCGAGTTCGGGCGGGCCTTCATCGAGGTGGTCGGCGACAGCGCCTTGTTCGACGGCCTGTGGAAACGCGGCGAGAGCCACCAGGTGTGGATGAGCCACGGCGACCGGGTCGAGAAGCTGCCCGACGGGTTCGAGATCGTCGCCAAGTCGGAGGGAGCGCCCTACGCCATCGCCACCGACGAGGATCGCCGCTTCTATTCGATGATGTTCCACCCGGAGGTGGTGCACACGCCCGACGGCGGCAAGCTTCTCGCCAATTTCGCGCGGCATATCTGCGGCTGCGCCGGCGACTGGACGATGGGCGCCTATCGCGAGGCGAAGATCGCCGACATCCGCGCCCAGGTCGGCGACGGCAAGGTGATCTGCGGCCTTTCGGGCGGCGTCGACAGCGCGGTCGCGGCGGTGCTGATCCACGAAGCGATCGGCGACCAGCTGACCTGCGTATTCGTCGACCACGGCCTGATGCGCGCCAATGAGGCGGAGCAGGTCGTCTCGCTGTTCCGCGGCCACTACAACATCCCCCTTGTCCATGTGGACGCCGAGGAGCTGTTCCTGTCGGGGCTGGCTGGCCTGACCGACCCGGAAGCCAAGCGCAAGTTCATCGGCAAGACCTTCATCGACGTGTTCGACGAGGAAGCGAGGAAGATCGGCGGCGCGGATTATCTGGCGCAGGGGACGCTTTATCCGGACGTGATCGAGAGCGTCAGCTTCACCGGCGGGCCGTCGGTGACGATCAAGAGCCATCACAATGTCGGCGGCCTGCCCGAGCGGATGAACATGAAGCTGGTCGAGCCCTTGCGCGAGCTGTTCAAGGACGAGGTGCGCGAGCTGGGCCGCGAGCTGGGGCTTCCGGACGTGTTCGTCGGTCGGCACCCCTTCCCGGGGCCGGGCCTCGCGATCCGCATTCCGGGCGAGGTGACCAAGGAACGCTGCGACATTCTTCGCAAGGCGGATGCCATCTACCTGGAGGAAATCCGCAATGCCGGGCTGTACGACGCGATCTGGCAGGCATTCGCCGTGCTTCTGCCGGTCAGGACGGTCGGTGTCATGGGCGATTACCGCACCTACGACAGCGTCTGCGCGCTCCGGGCGGTGACCAGCGTCGACGGCATGACCGCCGACATCTACCCGTTCGACGCCGCCTTCCTGTCGCGCTGCGCAACGCGGATCATCAATGAGGTGAAGGGCATCAACCGGGTCGTCTACGACTATACGTCGAAGCCACCCGGGACCATTGAGTGGGAATAAACGTTCTCTCTGCAACAGCAGGAGACAATCGATGACCAACCCCCCGAACCGCCCGCGCGACGATCGGCGGATGCACGAAGGCGAGAAGCCCGGCCTTTCGGAAAAGGCCGAGCGCGGCCATCAGGAAAAGGTCGATCTCGACCGCGGCAACGACGAGGAAAGCTCGACCACGGACCGGAGCCAGGAAAGCGCGCTGGGTGGCGACGTCGCGACCCGATCGAAGGCCGACGCGTCCTAGCGGCGGATCCGCTTGTAGGGCACGAATTCGGCCAGATAGACATTGCCGCTATAGAATTGCGACGTCCGGTCGAAGGTCGTGATGAGATCGGTACGGCACAGGCTGGTCCCGGTTCCGAACTTGCGGATCACGAGAGCGTCATTGTCGTCGATCGACTCCGGGAAACGGGTGCGGTTGACGTAGATGGTGTCGCCGCGACCGAACACGAGCGCGGTCCGGTCTATCGTGGTGACCGGATCGGACGGAAGGGTCCGGATGCACTCGGTCGGCTGGCCCGCGACGCGGCCCTGAAGCAGGGTCGCAAGTTCGGCCTCGCCCGATTGCATCGGCCTGGCGTCGGCTGCGCCGGCGATGGCCAGCGCGGAAACGGCAGCAAGCATGAGAAAGCGCATGAGCATTCTCCTAGAGGTAACGCATCCGCCCTTAGCATGGTTTAACTGAACCGTTGCTGATCAAAACGGCCCTTCCTTGCGATTGTCGAAGCGAGGCGTCAGTCTATGCGGGAACGGTCACCGGAGGGCGCAATGACAGACGACATCGAGCAGAGGGACTCGGGCAGGCTGCCCGGCTGGTATTGGGGCATTGCGATTTTCGCCCTGCTGTTCGAGTTGCTGGGATGTTTCTTCTACCTGGTCGAAGTGAAGATGAGCGCGGCCGATATCGCGGCCCTTCCGCTGGACCAGGCGGCGATGCTGAGCGCACGGCCGCAATGGTATTACGCGGCCTTCGGCATTGCGGTGTGGGTCGGCCTGATCGGCGCGGTCCTGCTGCTGCTTCGCAGGCAATGGGCGGTGTGGGCGCTGCTGGTCTCGCTCGTCGCCGCGATCGCCCAGTTCAGCAGCGTTTTCATCGTCCCGGAAATGCGCGCGATCACTCCGTCCGACGCCTTGTTCACGCCGATCGTCATCATCGTCATCGCCTACGGCATCTGGCAATTCAGCCGGCTTGCCGGGCGGCGGGGCTGGCTGCGCTGAGCAAATGAAAACGGGCGCGCCCGGTTAGGGACGCGCCCGTGTCCGGGACAGCGATCAGGCTTAGCGGGGTTTCTTCACCTTGCTGTCCTTTTTCGCCTTGGTTTTGACAGTCTTGCTGTCGGTCGGCGATGCCGGGTCCACCGCGTCGGGCGCGAGGGGATCAACCGTCCCAGCCTGGGCCGACGGCTCGGCCGGAGTGGCTGGAGTCGCGGGAACCGCTGCAGTGTCCGTCGATGGATCGGCCGGAGTGGCAGGGGTGGCCGGCGTCGCCGGGGTCGCTGCATTCGCCGCGCCGGGGCTCGATTCCGGGGGAGCGGCGAGCGCCGTGCCGGCCGAAGCGGCCAACAGGGCGCCAGCAAGGAACATGGTCTTCAAAGTCATGGAATTGCCTCTTCAATTGCAAAATGCCTGGGCATGAAGCCACAGCGGCGGTGGTGCACTGGTAGAAGGGGTGGGCGGTTAATTCCCTCTGTTGTCGGTGGGCCGGTTGCAGATGGGGACCGAATAAGCGTCTCCTCAAACAGGCCGGCCGCCGTGAGGCGCGGCTTGGTAACGGCAAGATGAGGGTCGGGCGGGACCGGTGGATGGACGCTTGGCGTCTGTTGCCTTCGCTCCGGCGCTGCTAAGGATCACCCATGTCCACCTTCACCATCGACAGCGCAACGAGCCGCGCGACCCCGACGCCCGTGCCCGGCAAGCGGATGACCGTGCCCGCGATCCGGGCGCGGAAGAAGGATGGCGCGACGGACGAGCCGATCGTCATGCTCACCGCCTATACGATGCGGATGGCGCAGCTGCTCGACCCGCATTGCGAGATGCTGCTGGTCGGCGACAGCCTGGGGCAGGTCATCTACGGCCTGCCCTCGACCGTTCCGGTGACGATGGAGATGATGTGCGCGCATGGCGCCGCCGTCGTCCGGGGAAGCTGGCACGCGCTGGTCGGCGTCGACATGCCGTTCGGAAGCTATGAGGGATCGCCCGAGCAGGCCTTTGCCAGCGCGTCTCGGATCATGAAGGAGACGGGCTGCGCGGCGGTGAAGCTGGAGGGCGGGGAGGCGATGGCGCCGACCATCGACTTTCTGACGCATCGCGGGATTCCGGTGATCGCGCACGTCGGGCTGACCCCTCAGGCGGTCAATATTCTCGGCGGCTATGGCGCGCGGGGCAAATCGGACGCGGAAGCGAAGAAGATCGTCGGGGACGCGAAAGCCGTCGCGGACGCGGGTGCCTTCTGCGTCGTGATCGAGGGGGTGATGGAAGCCATTGCCGACCAGGCGACCAAGGCGGTTGGAATTCCAACCATCGGCATCGGCGCCTCGAAGAATTGCGACGGGCAGGTGCTGGTGACCGAGGACATGCTCGGCCTGTTCGAGCGTACGCCGCGCTTCGTGAAGCGCTACGCCGACCTGGCGAGCGAAATCGGCGCGGCCGCCGCCAAATATCGCGACGAAGTCAGGGCGCGCAGCTTCCCGACGGAAGACCAGACTTACCGCCCGAAGAGCTAATCGCGATTCGTCATGTCCCGCCGCGCGATGGTCATCGCGACGACGATGCAGCTTGAAAACAGCAAGCCCTCCAGACAGCCGGTGACAAGCCTGCTGACCGGTCCGAATCCGCTTTCCCCGGCCAGCGCGCCCACCTGGTCGAGGCGCAGGCGGGACCCCGGGAACTGGCCCGCGAGCAGGTCGAGGCTGCCGCCCATCAGCGTTCCGCCGAGCAACATGATGAGCAGGCCCGCCGCTCCTCCGGTCAGGGCGGCGACGGCCGCATTGCGGCGAAGGGAAAAGGGCCGTTCCCCGCGACTGCCGAGCCATGCGCCAAGGCCGACGGCCGCGCCGAGCGCCAGTCCCTCGGCGCCGCCGGTGATGTCGCCCGGGGAGCGGCCGAGCAAAAGGTTGAAGGCATCGAGCCCGAGCAGCTTGACCACCGCTCCCACCACCAGGCCGCCGGCCGCGCCGCCGGCGATGTTCCAGGGGCCGGGACGGCCCGAAGCGGCGATCCCGAAGGCAACGCCGGCGGCTCCGGTCAGGGCGACGAGGACGGTTACCGAGAGCAGCACCAGCAGGATTGAAGCAGCGCCAAGGCCCGGCTGGAGTGGCTGCGACGCGCCGGCAAAGCCGTAGAAGAGACCGCCGATGACTCCGGCGATTCCTCCGCCGATCGTCCCCGCGCCGCCGAGCAACAGCGCCGCCGGCCAGCGGCTCGGGCTCGTCAGGGGCGCAATCGCCCGGCCAGGTTCCACCGGTTCGACGGGCGCGATGAAGCGGTAGCCATGCTTGGGCACCGTCTCGATGAAGCGCGGATTGGCGGCATCGTCGCCCAGCTGGCGGCGAAGTGTCTTGATGCATTGGGTCAGCGCCTCGTCGGTGACGGGGACGCCCCGCCATACCTCGGCCATGAAGCGGTCCTTGGCGACCAGCCCGCCCGACGCCTGAACCATCAGCGTCAATGCATCCAGGTAGCGCCCGTTGATCTCGACCGGCACCTCGCCGCGCATCAGGCGGCGATTGGCGTGATCGAGAGTGAAATTCGCGAAGCGAACGGTGCCGGGGGCCATGACCGCGAAGGAAACCGGGCGCGATGCGGTCGGTCAACAGATATTCGGTGAAAATCGCGCCCCTTTGCCTTTGCCGCCGCGCACGCTAGACGGTGCGCCGCCAGCTTCTGTTCATCCGGGGTGGGGAAGGAAGCATTAGCGGCGCATCCACCCGGCAATGCATGAGGACCCTTTGGCGCTTCCAACCGATCCGGCCGAAACCTTCGTCCGCGAAGTCGATGAAAACCTCCGCCGCGACCAGCTGCGCGAATCCGCGCAACGGTACGGCAAGTGGATCGTCGCCGCCGTCATCCTGTTCCTCCTCGCTGTCGGAGGCTATCTCTACTGGCAGCACCGCCAGTCCGAGCAGGCGATCGCCGACAGCGAAGCCATGTCGGCGGCGCTCGACAAGGTCGGCTCCGGCAATTCCAAGGCGGCCGAAGCCGACCTCGTCCCGCTCAGCGAATCGTCGAACGACGTGACCCGCGCCACGGCCCTGCTCGCCCGGGCGTCGCTTGCGGCGCAGCGAAGCGACCGCAAGGCCGCGAGCGAATTGTTCAACAAGGTCGCGGCGGACGAAGGCATCCCCGAACCGTTCCGCGACGTCGCCACCGTCCGGGCGGTCATGACCGATTTCGATTCGATGAAGCCGGACGAGGTGATCGCCAGGCTCAAGCCGCTGGCCGAACCGGGCAAGCCCTTCTTCGGCACGGCCGGCGAGCTGACCGCGATGGCGATGCTCGCCAAGGGCGACCGTGCCGGCGCGGGCCGGCTGTTCGCTCGAATCGCTGCCGACAAGCAGGTCCCGCAACCGATCCGCGACCGGGCGGTGCAGGTGGCCGGATCGCTTGGCGTCGACGCTTCCGCTTCCCTGTCCGGCGATCCCGCCGCCACACCCGCACTGTAGGACGACATATGCGTCAGTATTCCAAGTTCACGATCCTCCTCGCTTCGGCCAGCCTGGTCGCAGGCTGCGCGGGCGGCGGCATCGGCGGCCTGTTCAAAAGCAAGCCCAAGACACCCGTCCTCGGCGACCGCGTCGCGGTGCTGGTCAACGAGGCGGACATCGAGATCGACCCGACGACCGCCGCCCTCCCGATCTCGCTGCCGGCGGCAGTCGCCAACGACAGCTGGGCGCAGTCGGGCGGCAACGCCAGGAAGTCGGTCGGCCATGTCGCGCTGGGCAATGCCCTGGGCGTCGCCTGGACGGCGTCGATCGGCGAAGGCAGCAGCGCCAAGGGCCGCCTGGGCGGCGGTCCGGTCGTTGCCGACGGAAAGGTCTTCACCATCGATACGCTGGGCACCGTCCGTGCCTTCAATGCGCAGAGCGGTGGCGAGCTTTGGTCGGCGCGCTTCGGCGACATCGGCAACAACAGCGGCGCTGTCTATGGCGGCGGCGTCGCCTACGACAACGGCCGTGTCTATGCGACCAACGGGCTTGGTTATGTCGCCGCGCTCGACGCGACCAACGGCGCGGCGGTCTGGACGGTGCGGCCGGGCGGGCCGCTTCGCGGCGAGCCCTCGGTTTCGGGCGAGGCCGTCTATGTGATGAGCCAGGACAACCAGATCTACTCGCTGAAGGTCGCCGACGGATCGACCAACTGGTCCAACGCCGCGGCGCTCGAGATTGCCGGCGTGTTCGGATCGGCCGCGCCCTCCATCGGCCAAGGCACCGTCGTGGCGGGCTTCTCGTCGGGCGAGCTCAATGCCTATCGCTACGAAAACGGGCGGCAGGTGTGGCAGGACGCGCTCGCGCGGACCTCGATTTCCACCAGCGTCGCCTCGCTGAGCGACATCGACGCCGACCCGGTGATCGACGGCGGCGTCGTCTATGCCATCGGCCAGGGCGGCCGGATGGTCGCGCTCGACCTCTTTTCCGGACAGCGCATCTGGGAGCTCAACTTCGCGGGGATCGCGACTCCGTGGGTGGCGGGTGACTGGGTGTTCGCGGTCAACGACCGTGGCCAGCTGGTCGCGATCGCGCGGGCGACCGGCAAGATCAAATGGATCAACCAGCTGCCCCGCTACGAGAATATGAAGAAGAAGACCGGGCCCATCACCTATGTCGGGCCGGTCCTTGCGGGCGACCGCCTGATCCTGGCGGGGTCCAACGGCGCGCTGATCAACGTCAACCCGACCGACGGCAGCTTCCAGAGCCAGATCGACTTGAAGGAAGGCGTCAGCTTCCAGCCGGTCGTGGCCAACCAGACGCTATACCTGCTGACCGACGGCGGGCGCCTGATCGCTTATCGGTAATCGTCATTGCGAGGAGCGTCAGCGACGCGGCAATCCAGCAGCGCCGCTGGATTGCTTCGCTGCGCTCGCAATGACGGAGGAGTTCGACTAGAGCCCCCGCCATGCCCCTTCCCACTGTCGCCATCGTCGGCCGTCCGAACGTCGGCAAATCGACGCTGTTCAATCGCCTCGTCGGCAAGCGCCTTGCGCTGGTCGACGACCGGCCGGGCGTGACCCGCGACCGGCGCGAGGGCGAGGGGCGGCTGCTCGGCCTGGAATTTCGGGTGATGGACACCGCCGGGTTCGAGGACCAGGACCCGGCCAGCCTTCCGGGGCGGATGCGGGCGCAGACCGAAGCGGCGGTGCGCGAGGCGGATGTCGCGCTGTTCCTGATCGATGCCCGCGAGGGGCTGACCCCGCTGGACGAGGAAATCGGCCGCTGGCTTCGCGCGGAATCGACGCCGGTGGTCGTCGCCGCGAACAAGGCGGAAGGGAAGGCGGGCGAGGCGGGCCGGCTTGAGGCTTTCGCACTGGGATTGGGCGAACCTTTCGCGCTCTCGGCCGAGCATGGCGAGGGGCTGGTCGACCTGTTCGAGGCCATCCGCCCGCACGTCGAGCGCGAGGAAGGCGAGGAAGACATTGAAGCGGAGGACGCCGGTGACGGGCCGCTCAAGCTGGCCATCGTCGGCCGCCCGAACGCGGGCAAGTCGACGCTGGTCAACAAGATGCTCGGCGAGGAGCGGATGATCACCGGTCCCGAAGCCGGGATCACGCGCGACAGTATCAGCCTGGACTGGCAATGGCGGGACAAGCCGGTCCGGCTGGTCGACACCGCGGGCCTCAGGAAACGGGCGAAGGTCGAGGACAAGCTCGAAAAGCTGTCGGTGATGGATACGCGGCGCGCCATCGATCATGCCGAGGTGGTCGTGCTGCTGCTCGACGCGACGCGCGGGCTGGAGGTGCAGGACCTCAAGATCGCCGACCAGGTCCTGGAAGAAGGTCGCGCGTTGGTCATCGCGCTCAACAAGTGGGACGTCGCGGAAAATGCCTCGTCGCTGTTCAACGGCGTCAAGGCCGCGCTCGAGGAAGGGCTTAGCCAGCTTAAGGGTGTCCCCGTGCTGACCGTGTCGGCCAAGACCGGGAAAGGCATCGACCAGCTTCTCGGAGCGGCGTTCGAAGTGCGGGAGAATTGGTCGCGGCGGGTTTCCACCGGCGAGCTCAACCGCTGGTTCGAGCGGGCGATCGAGGC
>CBFGLY010000004.1:0-16439 GCA_965649725.1 uncultured Sphingomonas sp. | reverse complement strand
GCATCCGCTCGTTCGCCGCATGGGCGCTCATGATGTAGGCGGTGAAATCCGTCGCCAGGGCGTAGCGAACCTCGTCCTCGTCCATCGTGGAGAGCCCTTCGGCAGGAATGGCGGCGTTGATCACCGCGACATCGATTCCGCCGAGATAGGCTTCCGCCTGCTCGAAAAATTTCGCGGATGCTCCCTTGTCCGCGAGGTCGATCGAGATGCCGCTCCCCTCGCCGACTTCGCTTATGCGTTGGAGCGCATCGTCGAGATGATCCTGGTTGCGGCCACAGACGAAGACCTTCGCGCCTTCGCTCGCGAGCAGTACCGCCGTCGCCCGGCCGATCCCGGTCGTGCCGCCAGTGATCGCGACCTTCTTGCCCTTGATCGACGTCTGCGCCGTGTGGGCGTCGTTCAACATGAACTGGCTCATATATATCCTCCGCCAGCCCTACGCGCGCGAAGGCCGGCGGTTCCTATTGAGCCATCCCCGAAACTTGTTTCGCCTTCCCTTCAGGGGGCAGGAATTGCTCGGGTAGGTCTCGGCCCAGCTGGTTGAATTTCGCTGCTATCGCCGGGCGCTGGCGAAGCGCGCGCCATCCGCTGGTCCAAACCGAGGGATCGTCCGAGGTCAGGTTATGGGTCTGAAGCTGACGAACGAAGTCTTCCTGAAATTCCTCATTCTCCAACGAGGCGAGCGCGAGCGTTTCGGCCTCTCCGATCCGGCCACCGCAAAGAAGAGCATCGATGGTCGCACTGATGGCGTCTTTCGAATGCGCCATCACCTCCGGCAACAAACTTGCTGCTTCGTCTTTCCGTCCCAGGCCGAACATCGTGCAATATCGAAGGCGGCGGACCAGCTGGTAAGCGTAGGGGCTTCCTTCGACCTTCGCCGTCGGCTCCAAAAGCGGCAAGGCCTGCTCGAACTTTCCATCGCCCACGAGCAACTCGAGCCGGTTGATCTTCATGCTGACGCGCCAGCCTTCTTTCGGCATGGGCGCATCGTTCAATAGTGCGAAGAGTTGGTCTGCTTCCTGCGCCCTGCCCGCTTCGTGGAGCGCAAGAGCGAGGTTGTTTACGGCCCAACCCATTTGCTCGTCCGCTGAGGCCATCGCCTTGCTGTCGGCTGGAACCTTGGATCGAAGCGCAATGGCTTCATCCAGCCTTCCTGCGTGCCGAAGGGCGTTGATCAGAAGCTGCAGGCGCTCATTGTCGGGCGCTTCCGCGTAACTTCGCTCCGCGGACCTCACGGCTGACGCTCGAGACTTCTGAAGGTGAGGTCCCGCCTGCGCTTCGATATCGGGCCATAACGGCTCATATCGCCGTAGAATGAGCAAGTTCTCGACGATTTGGGGTTCATCGACGTAACGGACGAGCTCTTTTGCAGTGGCAACCTCACCGCGCTTCATCACGACGCTCAGCGCCGACGAGGCAAGATAATCGCCCATCTCCGTCTGGCCGCCATAGCCCAGCCGCGCCAGGGCGACGCGCCGGTCCCCATTCTCCCGATCTTGTCCCTTGGGTTCGTTTCTGAGGAAATAGCTGACGCTATCGACGTCCAGATCCCTGACGGCGTCCGGCATTCGAGCAATCATCTTGTCGAGCGCGAGTGCAGCCACTTCGAGGCTGTTCGTGATCAGCCCCATTTGAAACTGCAAATAGAGCGGGAATCGTTCATTGGGCGCCAGGGCATCCGCTTTGGCGAACAAATCAGTGGCCTCGTTGGTGCGCTTCAATCCCAGCAACGCGGCGCCCCGCATTGCGGAAACCAGCGCCGCTCCCTCCTTGTTGCTCGGGTCCAGTTGAATCTTCGAGGCGGTTGCGAGCGCTTGCTCGTATTTCTTGCTGAACAGCTGTTCGACATAGTCGTCAAACTCATTCGAGCTTGACCCGGACTCTTCGTTGGTCGTCGAATTGGTTGGCTGGGCCGCTGCTGGCTGTACTGGCAATGCCAGCGTCACCATCGCCCAAGCGATCACAATCGCTCTCACGATAATGCTCCCCCTCAAAAACCGACCCGGCGAGACAATCCTAACACCATCGGCCCGGATGGAAAGCAGGGTGCTAGAAGAGCCTGGTCAGTCCGTAGAAAATCGCGGCGACGGCGGCGGAACAGGGGATGGTGATCAGCCAGGCCATGACGACGTTGCGCGCGACGCCCCAGCGGACAGCGGACTCACGCCGCGCAACGCCTGCACCGATGATCGCGCCGGTGATGGTGTGGGTGGTCGACACAGGGATGCCCGCGGCGCTCGCGCCGAACAGCATGATCGATCCGCCGGTCGAAGCGGCGAACCCCTGGTGCTGGGACAGCTTGGTGATGCGGCTGCCCATCGTCTCGATGATCTTCCACCCGCCGGTCAGCGTGCCGAGCCCGATCGCGACATAGCAGCTCAGCGCGACCCAGTGCGGGACGTGGAACTCGCCTTGCAGATAGCCGGTCGAATAGAGAAGCACGGTGATGATCCCCATCGTCTTCTGCGCATCGTTGAGACCGTGGCCGAGCGAATAGCCGGCGGCGGACACCAGGTGACAGGCGCGAAAGGCGCGCTCGGCTCCCCGGGCGCTCGCCAGCCGGGCAAGCCAGCTGCTGGCCAGCATCACCAGCATCGCGACGGTCATTCCGATCAGCGGCGCAAGCGGGATGAACAGCAAAGTCTTGGTGACCCCGTTCCACTGGATCGTGCCGAAGCCGGCTGCGGCAACGCCGGCGCCGACGATGCCCCCGACCAGCGCATGGCTTGACGATGACGGTATGCCCTTCAGCCAGGTGACCACGTTCCAGAACATCGCCCCGACCAGCGCCGCGAAGACGACCGACGGCGTCACCAGATCCTTGTCGATCAGCCCCTTGCCGATCGTGTCCGCGACCTTGTGCAGGTCAGGGAACCAGATCATCAGGAAGTAGGCTGCGAAGTTGAAGAAGGCGGCGAAGGCGACCGCCTGGACCGGGCCGAGCAGCTTGGTCGCGACCACCGTGGCGATCGAATTGGCGGCGTCGTGAAGGCCGTTCAAAAAGTCGAACGCGAGCGCGACGGCGATCAGCCCGATAAGCAGCGGCAGTGCGAGTTCGTGCATCGCGGGAGCTCGGGTCAGCTGTGGTCGATGACGATGGAATCGATCTGGTTGGCGACATCCTCGAAGGCGTCGATGATCCGCTCCAGATGCTTGAAGATCTCCCGCCGCACCGCGAACTCGATCGGCTTGGTGTCGCGGAACGCCTCGAACGAGGCCTTGAGGCCCTCCGTATGCAGCTGGTCGCCATGGCCTTCCATTCGGACCAGGCGCTCGGTCAGCTCGTGGAGACGGGGCCCGTTTTTGGCGACATCCCGGAGCAAGGGCATCGCCTCGGCCACCAGGCGCGCGCTGTCGGTGATGATCGCTGCCATGTCGCGCATCTGCGGCTCGAACTTGTCGAACGAATAGATATCGACGGCCGAGGCCGCCGACTGCATCTCGTCGATCGCATCGTCCATCGATCCGATCAGCCCGGTGATCGCGCCGCGGTCGAAGGGCGTGAGGAAGGTCTGGCGGACGGTCTTCAACGTCTCGCGGATGATCTCGTCGGCGTCATGCTCGCGCTCATAGATTTCCTTGATATGCTCGGCCGCCTTGCCGCCGCCCTGGAACAGGCGCCCGGTTGCGTCGGCAGCGGCGACAAGCGCCACGGCATGGGCTTCGAACAGCTCGAAAAAGCCGCCCGTCTTGGGCAGCAGGCGCTGGAACCAGGCAAACATCGGACCCACCCTTGATTTTTCGGCGACGAACGAGAGCATTCCGGTGCGCCTCGCCGCCTTGTTGAACTCGGTTGCGCCGAACGATCGGATGAGGTCGCGCAGATCCTCTTCCTCGACCTTGTCGGCCGCCTCGGTCAGGCTGAACCAGCGGCGCTGCCGCTGATCCTTTTCTTCCCAGTCGTCGAGCTCGCGGCTGACCTGCAGCGGGAAGACCTCGACGTCGGCCATCAGCGAGGCTCCGCTGCCGCGCCGCTTGCGGTAGCGATAGGTGCCCAGAGGGGTCGGGCAGACGACGCCGATGACGCCGGCCTCCTCTTCCGCCTCGGCCGCCGCGGCCCGGTGCGGATCGGCTCCGGACGACAGATTGCCCTTCGGAATGACCCAGCGCTTGGTCTCGCGGCTGGTCACCAGCAGGATCGAAACCGGCGCGTCGAGGGACGCTCCCGACGTCCTGTACGGCAAGGCGGCAATCTGGCGAATGGCTGCGAAAACCCCTGTCAGGCAGCAGGAAAATCCCCGCCGCGAACGCTCGGGCGGGGACTAAAGCGGCTCATCTCAAGCCGCAAGAAAAATGACGGTTTGGTTACGCCGGCGTGATGTCGGCCGCGCCGGTGGTATCGCCTTCGCCGGTTTCCGGACGGCGATCGAACACTTCATCGATGAGGCCCCATTCCTTGGCCTCGTCAGCCTCCAGGAACTTGTCGCGGTCCATCGCCTTTTCGACCTCTTCGATCGGCTGGCCGGTATATTTGGAATAAAGAGCGTTGAGGCGGGTGCGCATCCGCAGGATCTCGCGCGCCTGGATTTCGATGTCCGACGCCATGCCCTGGGCGCCGCCCGACGGCTGGTGGATCATGATCCGGCTGTTGGTCAGCGCGACGCGCATCCCGGGCTCGCCGGCCGCCAGCAGGAAGCTGCCCATCGAAGCGGCCTGGCCGATGCAGACGGTGCCGACCTTGGGCCGGATATATTGCATCGTGTCATGGATCGCGAGGCCGGCCGTCACCACGCCGCCCGGCGAGTTGATGTACATGAAGATGTCCTTCTTCGGGTTCTCGGACTCGAGGAAGAGCAGCTGGGCGGTGATGAGCGAGGCCATATGGTCCTCGATCGGCCCGGTGATGAAGACGATCCGCTCGCGCAGCAGCCGCGAGTAAATGTCGAAGCTTCGCTCGCCCCGGTTCGACTGTTCGATGACGATGGGAACGAGCCCGGCGACGATATCTTGATGATCCATGGGAAACGTCATGTCCTTCACGTTGCTTGGCGCCCTACATCGGCAGGTTCGCGTGCAAGTTCAAGCGCCGCACGCAACAAAGCGAAAGGGCGACCGGAACTCGGTCCGGCCGCCCTCCCCCGTTTGGCGGTGCGCGAAGCGCCGCCTTACATCTTCACGGTCGCGCGGGCGTAGAGATAGCGGCCCGGCACGTCGTAGGTGGTCGGATCGAACCCGTTGACGTCGCATCCGAAGCAGCCCGGAGCTTTCACGTTGAACAGGTTGTTGACGCCCAGCGCAAAGCCGAAATTGTCGGCGAAGTCCGGGGACGTGAAGCGCAGTTGCAAGTCGGTGTAGAAGATCGACTTGATCCGGTTATCGGCGTTCGTCTCCCGCACGCTCTTGATGTAGCGGCCGGTGACCGTCGCGCCGAAGTTCTTCAGGTCCCAGTCGACGATGCCGATCGACTTCCACTTCGGGAAGGCCTGCGACGGGCTTCCGACCTCGGTTCCCTCGCGGCTGATCCGCTGCACCCCGTCGGCCGTCGGCAGAAGGATGTCGAAGTTGCGAAGGAAGGTGTTGTTCCAGGTGAAGCCGAAGCGGCCCAATCGGGTCTGGTCGGTCCGATAGGCGATGTTGGCATCGATGCCCTTGGTCCGGATGCCGGCGATGTTGGCCAGCTGGCTGTCGATCCCGACGATGTCGCCGCTCACCGAACGCGTGATCCGGTCGCAGGCCGTCGGATCGTTGTTGTAGACGCAGTTGGTGACCGTCAGCTGGGCCGGGAAAGCCTGGATCGCGTCGTCGATCTTGATCCGGTACCAATTCACTTCGAACGACAGCCGCGGGATGAAGGACGGGCTGTAGACGCCGCCGAGCACCAGGCTCTTCGACGTTTCCGGCTTCAGATCCTCGTTGCCGCCGGTGATGACCGACAGCTGGTCGTTGGGCAGCGTTGTCGCTCCAAGGCCCCCTTGCGCGGTGCAATTGGCAAGCACCGTCGCGTCGTTGGTGATGTTCCGGCCCAGCTCGCTGTTGGCCGAGCAGGGATCGTCGAACGCCGAGTCGAAGCGCGAGAAGGTCCCGAACAGCTCGCCGATCGACGGTGCCCGGAAACCCTCGGCCCAATTGGCGCGGAGCCTCAGGTCGGGGATCGGCTTCCAGTTGGCGCCCGCCTTGAAGGTCGTGGTCGAGCCCGACGTCGAATAGTCGGAGAATCGCACCGCGCCCGTCAGCTCGAGCAGGTCGGCGAACGGCCGGTTGGCAAGCAGTGGAGCGTTGATTTCGGCATAGGCTTCCTTGACGTTGAAGCTGCCCTTGGTCGGCTGCGCCGGAATGTCCGAGCTGAAGCCGGCAGCAACGACCGGATCCGGATCGAACCGGCCCTTCTGCTTGCGATATTCAAGGCCTACCGCGACGCCCAGCGGTCCGCCTGGAAGTTCCATCAGGCTGCCCGACAGGTTCGCGGTGAAGTCGAGCGAGGTCTGCTTGCTCGAATCGCGCTGGGTGAAGCCGACGAAGTCGATCATGTCCTGGGTGATCGTGCCGGCTCCGCCGAAGATATTGAACGGAACGCAGCCCGCGGTCGCCGCGCAGACATCCACCGGCCCCAGCGCAATCCGAAGATTGTCGGAGTTGATGTTGCCATGCATGACCTGGTTGGCCTTGTTGCGGCCGTAGCTTGCGTTGACGTCCCAATACCAGTTGCGGCCGCCGATATCGAAGTCGCCGTCGAGCGTCGCGACGCCATAGGCCGTCTTGACGGTCTGGTCGAAGCGGCGCGGACCGAATTCCGCCATGCGCCGCCGGATCACGACGAAATTGCTTTCGTCGAGCGTGAAGTCGAACGGGTTGTAGGGGTTGCTGACGTCGATATCGATCGTGTCGAGGATGTTGAGGTTGCCGGCTCCCTGCCCGATCAGGATCGGGATCGGCGCCGCCTGGTTCCTGGACTTGCGCTTGTTCCAGATCGCCTTGGCCGAGAAGTTGAGGTTGTCGCCCAGCTCCTGCCGGAAATTGCCGAACACTCCGAACCGCTTCAGCGGCGTCTGGATGAAGTTGAACGGCGCGAAGTTGAACGTATCCGCCGCGGTGAAATCGCGGAAATCGTCGGGATAGACCGGCGCCACGCCGATCGGCAGCACGCCGACCAATGTCTCGTCGGAAATATCCTCATTGACCAAAGGCGTTGTCGGGTCGTCGACGCTGTCGGAAGCGGCGCCAAAAAAGCGGAAGCGGCCGAGCAGCGTCGTGCCCGAGCAGCCGGCTTCAAGGCAGCTCGTCGCATAAGGGCCAGGGAATGCCGAGATGGCGCGGTCCTTGGAGCGGACTCCATTCTGCTTCACGAAGTTGCCGCCGACCACGATCTGCGTCGGCCCGTCGCCATTGCCCCAGCTCAGCTGATAGTTCTGGGTGAACCCGTCGCCTTTGTCATAACCGCCAAGCTGTGCGGAGGCATTGATGCCCTTTTGCCGCTTCTTGGTGATGATGTTGACCACGCCGGCGATGGCGTCCGAGCCGTAAATCGACGACGCGCCGTCCTGCAGCACCTCGATCCGCTCGATCATGCTGTCCGGAATGGAGTTAAGGTCGGTCGATCCGGGGACGCCAGACGCCGAGGCTCCGTTCACGTAGCGCAGGCCATCGACTAGCACGAGGACGCGGCGGGAGCCGAGATAGCGCAGGTCGACTTCCGCCGAGCCGGCCCCGACGCCGCCGCCGTCGGGCGGGTTGCCGAGGTTGCCTGAGTTGTTGAACTTGCTGTTGATGCCGCCACCGGAGCTCGGCAGGCGCTGCAGCACGTCGTTGACGGAGTTGAGGCCGGTCTTGGCGATATCCTCGTCGTCGACGAAGACAATCGGCGAATCCTGGCTTAGCGGATCGCGCCGAATGCGGGAACCGGTGACGACGATCTCGCCCCCTGGCGCCGGCTCGCTGGCCGTTGCCGGTGTCTGGGGTGCATCAGGCGGCGGAAGCGTGCTTTGCGCGGCAGCCGCGCTCCCCATGATCAGCGCCAGCGTGGCGGCGCCCGAGCGGAGTCCCAGTCCGAAACGGCCCATCGATTATCTCCCTGTTAAACGAAGACCATTTAAGTCTTTCGCTGAAACGGAAGAGTAACAAATAAGCCAAACGATAGAAGATAGGCTGCGGCTGTTCGGAGCGCTTATGTAATCTATGTTACTTTTTCGCCACAGTCGGCGCGTAGGCGAGATAAGCCAGGCGCCGGACCTCGCGACGACCGCGCGTCACCGTGTCGAGGATGAGACCCGCGAAGAAGCTGAGCACGCCGACGATCGCCATTCCGGTGACAAGGATCGCGGTCGGGAAGCGCGGCACCAGCCCCGTGTCCAGGTAGGTGATCACCAGCGGCACCGCCAGGAGGATCGCCGCGACCAGGAGCAGCGCACCCATCCCGCCATAGAACAGCACTGGCCGCTCGACCCGGTACAGCGTCCCGATCGTCCGCAGGATCCGCCAGCCGTCGCGATAGGTGGAAAGCTTCGATTCCGATCCTTCGGGCCGAGCGCCATAGGCCGTCTCCAGCTCGTCGACCGGCATCCGAAGCTCCAGCGCATGGACGCTCATCTCGGTCTCGATCTCGAAACCTTCGGACAGCACGGGGAAGCTCTTCACGAACCGGCGGGAAAAGACGCGATAGCCTGAGAAGATGTCGGTGAAGCTTCGGCCGAACAGGCCGGCCAACAGGCGCGTGAACAGGCGGTTGCCGATCACATGGCCGCCTCGATAGGCATCCTTGGCCTCGTGCTGGCGAGTGCCGACGACCATGTCGAGCTCGTCTTCGACCAGCATCCGGACCATCTCAGGCGCGGCCTTGGGATCGTAGGTCAGGTCGCCGTCCGCCATCACGTAAATGTCGGCATCGACGTCCGCGAACATGCGGCGGACGACATGGCCCTTGCCCTGTTGCCGCTCGGTCCGGACCACGGCACCAGCGGCCTTGGCAAGTTCGACCGTCCGGTCTCTGCTGTTATTGTCGTAAACGTAGACCGTCGCGCCCGGCAGGGCTGAGCGGAACCCGGCGACCGTCTCCGAAATCGCCGCTTCCTCATTGTAGCAGGGCAGCAGCACTGCGATGCGAAGATCAGCGACCGGCACTTATTCCCCCACCCCGTTCGGGCTGAGCGAAGTCGAAGCCCTGCCCTTCTCTTCCGGGATAGTAGAGAGAAGGACAGTCCTTCGACAAGCTCAGGACGAACGGATTATTTCTTTTTTGCCGGAGCCTTCTTGGCAGGAGCCTTTTCGGCCTTGGCCGGAGCAGCCGCCTTCTTGGGCTCGGCCTTCTTCGCAGCAGGCTTGGCTTCCGCCTTGGCAGGCTCCGCTTTCTTCGCCGCCGGTTTCTTGGCGGCAGCAGCCTTCTTGGCCGGCTTCGCCTCGCCATGGTCGTGGCCGCAGCCGGGGCCATGGACGTGGCCTTCCTCGCTCTCGAGGTCGGCCTCAAGCACGTCGCGGGTCACGGCTCGCTCGCTGACCTCGGCCTTGTCGAACAGGAAGTCGACGACCTTGTCCTCATAGAGCGGGGCGCGGAGCTGCGCGGCGGCCATCGGATTCTGCTGGACGTAGCGAACGAAGGCGTCGCGATCCTTCGGCTGATATTGAGCCGCGGCCTGGCCGATCAGCCGGTTCATCTCCTGCTGCGTAACGTCGATGCCGTTGGCAGCGCCGATTTCCGAGAGCAGCAGGCCCAGGCGAACGCGGCGCACCGCGATCTTGCGATACTCCTCCGCATCGCCCTCAATCTCCTTGAGCGCCGCGGCCGGGTCCGCTTCATGGCTCGCTTCGTGACGAAGCTGGGCCATGATGTTCTCATATTCCGCGTCGACCATCGACGGCGGCACCTCGAAGTCATGATCGGCGGCCAGCTGGTCGAGCAGGCGGCGCTTCATGTGGGTACGCGTCAGGCCGTTGAGCTCCTGCTGCTGCTGGTCGCGAAGCAGGCCCTTCAGCTGGTCGAGCCCCTCAAGGCCGAGCTGCTTGGCGAAATCGTCATCGACCTTCGTCTCGCCGGCGGTCTTCACCGAAGCGACCTTGATGTCGAACGTCGCAGGCTTTCCCTTCAGATTCTCGGCGCCATAGTCGTCCGGGAACGTCACGTTGAGCTGCTTTTCGTCGCCGGCTTTCAGACCGATCATCTGGTCCTCGAAACCCGGGATCAGCTGGCCCGAGCCAAGCACGACCGCCATGCCCTCGCCGGTGCCGCCTTCGAACGCGACGCCGTCGACCTTGCCGACGAAGTCGATCACGACCTGGTCGCCCTTCTCGGCCTTGTGCCCCTTCTTGGCATCTTCGAACCGGGCCTGCGACGCCGCCAGCTGCTGGAGCTGCTCGTCGACCGCCTTCTCATCCGCTTCGACCGTCAGCCGCTCGAGCTTCAGCCCTTCGATCTGCGGCTTGGGAACATCCGGAAGCGTTTCCAGGCTGACCTTGACCTCGGCGTCCTTGCCGGTCTCATAGCCCTCGTCGAGCTCGACCTGCGGCTGCATCGCCGGGCGAAGCTTCTTGTCGGCCAGCAGCTTCTGCACGCTGTCCTGCACCGCGGTGTTGAGCGCATCGCGCATCAGCGCTTCGCCGTGCATCTTGCGGATCAGGTTGGGCGGAACCTTGCCGGGGCGGAAGCCGGGCATGCGCACCGTGGGCGCGATCCGCTTGACCTCGCCCTCGACGCGGGCGTCGATGTCCTTGGCGGGGATGGTGAGCGTGTAGGCCCGCTTCAGGCCTTCATTTTCCGTCTCGACGGTCTTCATGGTCACGGGCGAAAATCCTAGTTCGAACAATATGCTGCGTGTCACACGGGGCGAAGGTGGTGCGGGCGAAGGGACTCGAACCCCCACATCTTTCGATACTGGTACCTAAAACCAGCGCGTCTACCAATTCCGCCACGCCCGCGCGGACGCCTTGAAGGTGCGGCGCCTATAGCAAGGATCGGCGCCGGGGCAAGAGCGACAGGATGAGCAACTTCGAAGGCGCGACAAGGTTATTCCGTTAAAAGGAGTAGCTTATCATGCAAGACGTTCCGCACCCCGACGCTCCGCCTCCCGAAACGCCGCCGCCGTCGACCGATCCCGGACAGCCCAGCCAGCCGGCCCAGCCTACCGAGCCGCCCGCCGAGGCTCCCGCCCCGCCGCCGGATGTCGACATTCCCTCGCCCGGCGCGCCAAGCCCGGGGGCGTGATCATGGCGAGCAAGCCCCCGCGCCCCGGCTCGACCCCGCCGCCGATCCAGGAACCCGGCCAGGTGCCGCCATTGCCCGGCGAGCCCGAGCCGCCGCCGCCCCCGGACCCGGTCGTCGCCTAGCGCAGACGGCGAGCCGAATTGACGATCGCCTCGAAGTCGGAAAGCGAGGCGTTGAAATAGTGCGACCGGGTCGCGTCGAGCAGGACCAGGTAAAGCCGTCCGTCGATCACGGCGCCCACCGCGCGTCCGCGCCGCCGGACCTCGTCGCTGTCGAGATGCTCGAAGTCATATTGGAAGCCGTTGGCGCCGAGGAAGGTCCGCGGGACCAGCCCGGTCGACTTGAAATCGACCGTCCCGCCGCGGACCCGGAACAGGCTCTCGATCATCGCGGCGATTTCCGGAGCGGTCATGTTCGAGCGGAACTTGGGTACCTGCCGGTCGTCCCTGCTGCGCTGGCGAACGACCGCCTTGCCGTCCTTCATGCCGGTGACGAAGCTCAGCGTATCGAGATAAGGCCCGTTCTGGGTCCAGTCCTCGACCGTCGAGATGTCGTCGAACAGGCGCGTCGATTGCTTGTTCCACTCGCGCGGCGCGCGGACGGCGACCGAGCCGTTGCCGACCTTCACTTCCTTCGCCTTGACCAGATAATAGCCGCCATAGCCGAAGCCTTCGCCGCCCAGCGACCCGCAGGCGCTCAGCGACAGAGCGGACAGGCCGAGCAGCAAGCCGGTTCCCAAGCGCATCGACATCCTCCTCAACTGACCATCATCTGGCGGACGAATGCCGCGTCCGGCGCGTTCGGCGCCATTTTCAGATATCGCGCAAAGGCGGCCTGCGCCTCGGCACGGCGCCCCTGTTTCATCAGCATGATCCCATGCCAGCGCCAGGCGTCAGGCGGAGCGTCGGGATAAAGGATCGAGGCGGCATAGCCCTGGGCCGCGCGGACATCGTCGCCCGACCGGTTGCGAAGCCTCCAGATCTCGCCCTCGTGGAACCGGAGCAAGCCGTTCCACCCGTCCTTGGCCAGCGTGTTGACGATATATTGGCTGGCGCCCGGATCGTTCAGCTTGACCTGGTCGTCGAGCAAGGTCGGCCGAAGATTGGCAAGCGCCGCCAGATAGCGGTCGCGATAGGCGTCATAGAGTTTGCCGGGAACCTTCGCTTCCGCGGCGGAAATTTTCAGATCCTTCATGCGCGATTCCGGCGCCGGATGGGTCGAGAAGAGCGAGAAATCCCGGTCCCTGCGCTTGCGCCGATATTTGGCGCTGAGGTCCAGCTCGCCGATCAATTGTTCCCAGGTCTCGCTCATGCCCGTGGGATCGTAACCGGCTTCGGCCAGCAGCCGCACGCCCATGGCATCGGCCTCCGCCTCAAGCGTCCGGTTGTACTTCAGCAGCGAAAGCAGCGTTCCGAACTGGGCGAGCCTGACGAGGTCGCCGGCGTAAACGCCGGTTGCGCCGCCGGCGACCCCCGCCCCCATCGCCAGGAATGAGAAGATGTCGGACTTGCGCCGCATGTCGCGCCACTGGCGAAGCTGGTGCTTGCGCAGGAAGTGCGCGCTTTCATGAGCGATGACGCCGGCCAGCTGCGCTTCGTTGCGCATCCTCAGAAGCAGCCCGGAAAAGACGACGGTGAAGCCGGTCGGGAACATCACCGCGTTGAATTCCGGGATTCGCGCCAGGTAGATGCGCATGTCCTTGGCGGCCGGCCCGCCGACATTGCCGATCAGCGTCTGCAGATAGCTGATGAGGCGCGGCTCCTTGATGAGGAGGTTGGAGCCCGCGACCTCCTCCTCGACGCGCTCCATCTGCTGCCACAGGCCCTTTTCGTCCTCGTCGACCGCGCGGTAGCCGGGGCCGATCAGCGGAACCATGTCCTTGGGCAGGATCCGCGCCTGGGCGATGCCGGCGCTCATCGCCAGGCCCCCGCCGAGCAGGACGCGGCGCGACAGGGCGGTCATTTGGCTTCCCTCTGGCGGCGGCGCACGGCCTTGCCCGGCTTCATCCGGTCGAGCAGCCGGTCGACCATCTGCGCCGCGCCGGCGTCGGTCCGGATGTCGCCCATCTTGATGCCGGCGACCTGGCTTCCGGCCTGGAGGACGTTGAACCAGACCACTTCGCCGGTGCGAAGGTCGACCAGGCTGGCATAAGCGAACTGGCCCGCCCCGCCGATGTTGGGGGCGCAGAAGCCGACCAGGCAGCCGGCGACCCCCAGCACTTGAAGCGCTACACGCCCGGTCGAAGCGAAGCTGTCCTCGGCATGGAGGAACAGCGCATAGTCGTAACCCGTGCGGCGCCCGAGAGCGACCGCGTCCTCGCCGAGAGTCCAGTCCAGGCCCTTGCCGCGCTTGGTCGGAAGATAGGCGCCCGAATAGCGATGGAGCGCGATCGAGCTTCCGACGGCATAGTGCAGCCGCTCGAGCTCGGCGATCGTGTCGGCGTCCACTCCGGGAAGCGAATCGCGCCGGTCGAGCACCAGCACATTGCCGCCTCGCGAGGCCTGCTGGGCCTTGAGCGCCGCAAGCAGCTTGGCCCGCGCGGTCTCCGTCCAGTCGGCACGAGGCTCGACCAGGCCGCCCGTGGTCACCGACCCGACGGTGACGTCAGGCCGCATGACCAGCAGCTTGTAATCCCCTTGTGGCGGAGCGAATTCGACGTCCGCATATTGGCGCGTCTGGACACATCCCGACAGCGCGACCGACGCCAACAGCGCGATACCCAACCGGCGCATAAAGCCGTCTCCCCGATCAGAACCTCTGATCGGAAGGACTGACGCGACTTTTCGAAAAAGGCAAGCGTTTCAATCGCCTAGCGGACGGGACAGGATATTCCCTGGACGCTCACGCACTCTCCGTCGATCTTCGATGAATCGATCGAAAGGCCGATCGAGGCGGCAAGCGTCGGCATGATATCCGCCGTCTCGATCGATTCGTTGCGGTTGGCCGCCGCCATGCCCTTGCGCCAGAACAGGATGGGCACGCGCCGGTCGTAATCCCACGGGCTGCCGTGGGTCGAAACATAGCTTTTCGTGTCGGCGATCGGGGTGATGTCGCGCTTCAAAAGCACGACGAAATCGCCGGAGCGCTCGTCGTCGAACGAGGCACGGGCACGCTCGATCAAGCTCCACTGGTCCGGCGAGCCTTTCGGCTGCGGCGCCGCCTTAAGCTGCTGATGAGTGAACACCGCCTCGACCATCGGCTGGGCGCGATAGGCGGCGACGGCCGCGGCCAACGCCTTGGCGCGATCGGCCGGGGTCAGCGCATGGTCGACGTACATGTCCCCGAATGCATCGCCGTAGAGCACCGGACCCTTGAGGCCGAGCTCGGCCGCGATGACCTTCCCCATCTCCGGCGCCGACAAGGCTGCCGGGACTCGAGCGGCACCCGCCACGCCGGCAAGCCGCTTGCGCTCGGGAATGTCCTGCCCGCCATGATCGGCCGTCAGCATCACCAGATAGTCGATGCCCTGTGCGTCCAGGTGGCGGAAGAAATCGCCAAGGTCGCGGTCGAGCGAGAAGAGCTGAAGGCACATCTCCGCGCCTTCGGTGCCATAGGCGTGGCCAACATAATCGGTGGCGGACAGTCCGACCGAAATCACGTCGGTCGACGGGCCGTGGCCAAGCTTCATCTCATCGATCAGCGCCGCAGCCAGGGCCAGCGTCGCGCCGTCGAACTCCGGGCTTGCGCGGAAGCTGCGGGCATCGCCGGCCTTGCGCGCGAAATTGCCGCCGCCGACCGGGGCGCCGCCGCCTTCGATCGGAACGACCCTCGACTTGGACTGGCACAGCGCCGGCATTTCCAGCGCGGGCCGTTCGGTCGCGATCGCCTGCGCCACGGCCGTCCGTGTGGCGGTCACCGCTCGCGGCATTGCCTTGCCCTGCAGGTCGGTGACGTAGGTCTTGCCGTCCCAGTACCAGCGCTGGTCGAGCGCCCGCCCGCCCATCATGATCGCGGCCCGGTCCTTGCCCGCCACCGCGACATTCCGCGCGCCCGGCTGCGCCTGCTTGAGCAAATCGCCGAACGTGGGCACCCGCAAATGATAGGGGCTGACCGTGTAGTTGATCGAGCTGCTCCCCGCGACACGCTCGTCCTCGGAGCAATAAACGCCCTTGTCGCTGCGCTGCTGCTCAAGGTCGTACCAGTAATTGGCGATGATGCCGGTCCGTGAAGGCCTCGAGCCGGTCATGATCGTCGAGTGCCCCGGACAAGTCTCGGTCGCATTATGCCCCTGGTAGCCGTTGCGGAACGCCGTCCCGCGCGCCAGGCGCCCGATGCCGCCGAGCAATACGGGCCGATATTCGTCGAACAGGTCCGCGGAGAATTGGTCGACCGAGATGGCGACGATCAGCTTGGGCGCGGTTGGCGAGAGGGGCTTCGCGGGCTCGGCGGGGGCAGCTCGACAGGCGGCCGCCAAAATGATCGAGGCGAGTCCAAAGCCGGCAATTTTACGCATCGATCACTCCCGTCATCGCGAGCGAAGCGAAGCAATCCAGCTTCCGACGCCCGACACTGGATTGCTTCGTCGCTGCGCTCCTCGCAATGACGATTAGCCCAATTTCGCCCGCAGCCGCTCGTTCACGACCTGCGGATTGGCCTTGCCCTGCATCGCCTTCATCGTCTGCCCGACGAAGAAGCCGAACAGGGCCTCCTTCCCCGCCTTATACTGCTCGACCTTGTCGGCGTTGGCGGCGAGGATCTTGTCGATCTCGGCATCGATCGCACCGGTGTCGCTGGTCTGCTTGAGGCCCTCGCGCTCGACGATATCGCCGGCCGGATCGCCGCTTTCCAGCATCTTCTCGAACACCGTCTTGGCGATCGAGCCGCTGATCGTCCCGTCGGCCACCAGCTTCAGCAATCCCGCCGCGTGAGCTGGCGAAACCGGGCTTTCGGCGATCGACACACCCAGGCGGTTCAGCGCCCCGAACAGCTCCGCAACGACCCAATTGGCCGCCTGCTTGGCATCGACGCCATGGCTCAGCAGCGCATCGAACCAACCCGCTGTTTCGACCTCCGCGGTCAGCACCGAGGCGTTGTACGCGCTGATCCCAAGCCCTTCGAACCGCTTCCGCTTCGCATCGGGCAGCTCAGGCAGCGACGCCCGGCACTCCTCCAGGAACGCATCGTCCAGCTCCAGCGGCAGCAGGTCCGGGTCGGGGAAGTAGCGATAATCGTGCGCATCTTCCTTCGACCGAAGCGGCCGGGTCACGCCCTTGTCCGGATCGAACAGCCGCGTTTCCTGGACGACCTGGCCCCCTTCCTCGATCAGCTCGACCTGGCGCCGCGCCTCATGCTCGATCACCGCCATGGCGAA
>CBFGLY010000003.1:0-16966 GCA_965649725.1 uncultured Sphingomonas sp. | reverse complement strand
ATGGGCTTGCGGTCGGCAACGGCATCCTGACCGTCGAGAACGAAGCGCAGGCCATTTCGCGGGCGGACCCGAAGCACGCCAACAAGGGCGGCGGAGCGGCCGAGGCGGCTCTGGCGATGCTCGAACTGAAGCAGCGGTTTTCCTGATCTTCTCGACTGTCGCGTCTCGCCAGGCTCGACGCTGCTCGAAGCGAACGGAGACTTCTTCAACCGTTCGGTTCGAGCGAAGGGTCGAGCAACGCCGAGACCCGCAGTCGAGAACGTACTAGCTGAGCGCCAGCCACACCTCGTTGCGGCGGAGCGGTCCGGGAATCATCGGCGAATTGTAGAAAGCATATTCGGGCTCGGCCTGGCTCATTTCCCCGCGCCGCGCCAGCCAGCCGCGCAACCGGTCTTCCTGCTGCGCCAGAAGCCGGTCGTTGGCGACTCCGGAAAAGCTGACCACCGCAACCTTGCGCGGCGGAAGCTCGACCAGCTCGACGCCTTCCGGCGGGTCGGGCAAATCGCCGCTGCTCCGTCCCTGCGGCATGACGAAGCGGGTTCGCCAGGCGCCTTCCAAATCATCGTCGAACATCGGCGGGTCGCTGGCCATCGGGTCCCCGCCATCCTGCATCACCGGCACGGTCATCTCCAGCTTCTCGCCCTCGCGAGACTTGGCGAAGATATAGTCGGCAAGCAGTCGGAATCCGCGGTCCAGGGCATCGCGCCGCGGCCCTTCGACCACCGTCTCGGCAACCGTCACCGCCGGATAGTCGCGGATCTGATAGTCGCCGTCGCTGGTGAGCGCGCGGTAATCGGGCTCCTCGGTTTGCCTTTCGCGCAGGTAATAGAATGCCGCGCCGCCGATCAGCGCGGCCCCGATCGCCGCAGCGCCTGCCAACATATCCTTGCGCATGGTTGCTCTCCTCGTCCCGGGGACGAACCGGCTATCGGCTTTCATGTTCCTTGCGAATGGCCTGGCCTATGTGGGCCAGGTCCGCGCGAAGCGCCGCGATCTCGGCTCGAAGCGCATCGATCTCGTCGGTCCCGGCGACCGGTCCGCGCTTGTCCTGCGCATCGCGCCCGACGAAGAAACTCGCCAGCGTGGCAGTGATGTAGCCGAGCACGCCCAGTCCGTAGATCGACAGGAGCAGGCCAAGCATCCGGCCCTCGTCCGTCACTGGCCAATAGGCCGATCCGATCGTGGTCAGCAGCATGGCCGTCCACCACAGCGAGTCGCCATAGTCGGAGAAGCCGCCGGCCACTTCCTTGCTGCTTTCGAAGCTCAGCATTCCCGCCGCGCCCAACAGCACGACCAATGTCGTCAGGCCGGCGACATAGCCGACGCGGCGCCGTTCCAGGCTAATCCGAAGCGCCCGCATGGACCGGTTCGCGGTCCCGACGATCCGCACCAGCCGAATCGCGCGCGCGGCCCGAAAGATGGCGAAAGCCCGGAAGACGCGAAGCGCGGGAACGACCAGGGCAAGGATCGTCAGCCAGTTGCGCCGAAGGAACCGCAGCTTCGCCGGCGCGATCAGCAGGCGCACCGCGAATTCGACGATGAAGATGATCCAGATGACGTCGCTGGCGGTGGCCAGCAACGGATTGGTACCCCTGGTGAGGTCGATGACGACAATCACCAGCCAGGCCAGCGCAAGGACGATCATCGGCCAGCGCAGCCAGCGGTCCAGCTCGCCGATCAGGCGCCACCGCTGGAAATCGGACCGGTCTTTGCGAATCGTCTCGGCCATATGAGCCATAGGACGCACCAGCGCCGGTTGGGTGCCATCGGCCATTCGGGCTGCTAGGGGCGCCGGCGTGGAACAGGCCGAATCGATCCGGGATGAGGGGCGGCACACGCGGCTCGCCTTCGTTGCGCTGTTGGCGGGGAATCTCGCCCTCGCCTGCGGCCCGTTCCTCGTGCGCAACAGCGGAGTCGGCCCGGTCGCGGCGGGTTTCTGGCGGCTGGCCTTGGCCGTTCCCTTCCTGTTTCTGCTGGCGCGCATGTTCGGCCAGCCGGTTCATCGTCCGCGCAAGGCGCTGACTTTTGCGATCGCGCTTGCAGCCTTCTTCTTCGCCGCGGATCTTGCCGCCTGGCACGCGGGCATCCTTTTGACCAAGCTCGGCAACGCGACGTTGTTCGGCAACATCTCCAGCTTCTTCTTCGCGGCCTGGGGCCTGTGGCTGGCGCGAAGACTGCCGTCGCCGGTCCAGGCGCTTGCGTTGGCGCTGGCGGCGGCCGGTTGCGCGATCCTGATGTGGGGAAGCGCGGAACTGTCGGCGGCCAACCTCAGGGGCGACCTGCTCGCGGCGTTCGCAGGGCTGCTCTACACCGGCTATCTGATCATCGTCGAACGCACCCGCGGTGAGCTTCAGCCATTGCCGCTGCTGTTCCTCGCCAGCCTGTTCGGGGCGGCCATGCTTCTACCAGTTGCCGCTGCTGCCGGAGAGACGGTCATTCCCGCCGACTGGACCGGGCTCGTCGCCCTCGCGCTGTGCAGCCAGGTCGTCGGCCAGGGCCTGCTGGTTTATGCGCTCGGGCATGTGCCGCCGCTGGTCGTCGGCATCGCCATGCTGACCCAGCCGGCGCTGTCGGCTCTGCTCGGCTGGGTCTATTATGGCGAGGATTTCACGCCGCTGGACTGGACGGGCGCGGCGATGATTGTCGTTGCGCTGATCCTGGTCCGCTTGCGCGAGCGCGGCGCGGCGCCCAATTAGCGCTCATGACCGGTCCGACTCCGCTGGAAGCGATCAAGCTTCGCCTCGCCCTCAAGGTTGGCGAACATGCCGTATTCGACGGCTGGACCCAGGCCGCCGTGGAGAGCGCGGCCGCCGAGCTCGGAATCGATCCGGCCCAGGCGAGGCTCGCCTTCCCCAAGGACGCCCCGCATATGATCGAGGCGTGGATCGAGGGCGTCGATGCCGCGATGACCGCCCACTTCATGCCCAGCGTGATCGCGGCGATGCGGGTCAGCCAGCGGATTCGAGCGATGATCTGGTTCCGGCTGGAAACGACCGGCCCGGCGCGCGAGGCCGTCCGCTCCGCCTTGTCGATCCTGTCCATGCCGCAAAACGTCCCGCTGGCGCTGCGCACCGGCTGGCGCTCGGCCGACCTGATGTGGCGGCTCGCCGGCGATACGGCGACCGATTACAATCATTATTCGAAGCGGCTGATCCTTTCGGGGGTCTATACCGCGACCCTGCTCGCCTGGCTTGACGACCAGAGCGAGGGATGGGCCGATACCGCGGCCTTCCTCGACCGGCGGCTGGGCGACGTCGGGCGGTTCGAAAAATGGAAAGCCCAGTGGCGCGGGTCTGATCTTCGGCGTCCCAGCCTGGCGCGCTTCCTCGGCCGGCTGCGCTATCCGCCGCGCTGACCCTTTCCAACCGCCGGTGAAATTGATAATCAGTCGCAAATGACCGCATCGGCAACATCGCTCGACCAGCTGAAGATCGGCATGCGCGCGCGCATTGCGGCGATCGACTGGGCTGCGCTTGCCGACGGCGAGGCGTCCCGGCTCCGTCATTTCGGCTTCGACGAGGGCGTTGCGGTGGTTCCGCTTCACCTCGGCCCGTTCGGCCGCGATCCTCTGGCAGTTCGAGTCGGGCGGATGACGGTCGCCATTCGCCGCGCTCACGCCCGCGCGGTCAGCGTCATTCCCGAGGCAGCATGAACCCCGTCCCGCTGGTTGCGGTGGCCGGCAATCCCAACGCCGGCAAAAGCGCCCTGTTCAACGCGCTGACCGGCGCGCGGCAGAAGGTCGGAAATTATCCTGGCGTGACGGTCGAGCGGCACGTCGGCAAGGCCTTGCTGTCGGACGGCTCCCCGGTCGAGCTCGTCGACCTCCCCGGCGCCTACGGACTCGACCCGACCAGTCCCGACGAAGCGGTCACCCGCGACGTGCTGCTCGGCAAGCAGAAAGGGGAGCGGCTGCCCAATGCGCTGCTGATCGTCGTCGACGCGTCGAACCTCGACAATCACCTTCGGTTCGCGCTTCAGCTGATCGATCTTGGCCTGCCGACGGTGATCGCGCTGAACATGGTCGACCTGGCCAAACGCGACGGGCTCGAGCTCGACGCGGCAAAGCTGGAGAAAGAACTCGGCGTCCCGGTGGTGGAGACGGTCGCGGTCCGCAAGCGCGGCCTCGCCGAAGTCATGGAACGGCTGCATGGCTTGCTCATCACTCCCCGGTCGATCCGCGCGGGCGAAGGGCCGAGCCACGATCCTCTGCACCTGCAGCGCCGCGCCCGCGAGATCGCCATGGCCGCGATCGTCAGCGAAACGCCGGTGCGCCGGATCACCCACCGCCTCGACGGCCTCCTCCTCCACCCGGTCGCCGGCCCGCTGATCCTGGCCGCAATCCTATTCGTCATGTTCCAGGCCGTCTTCGCCTGGTCGGTCGTCCCCGCCGACGCGCTTGAGGCCGGAACCTTGGCGCTTGGGCAGGCGATCGGAAACGCGCTTCCCGACGGGATCTTCCGCTCGCTGATCATCGACGGAATCTTCGCCGGCGTCGGCGCGGTGATCGTCTTCCTGCCGCAGATCCTGATCCTGTTCCTCTTCATCCTGGTGCTGGAATCGACCGGCTACATGGTCCGCGCCGCCTTCATCATGGATCGGCTGATGAGCCACGCCGGCCTTTCGGGCCGAGCCTTCATTCCCCTGCTGTCCAGTTTTGCCTGCGCGGTGCCCGGGATCATGGCGACCCGGACGATCGACGATCCCAAGGACCGGCTGACGACCATCCTGGTCGCGCCACTGATGACCTGCTCGGCCCGGCTTCCGGTCTACACGCTGATCATCGCAGCCTTCATTCCGGCGACCACCGTCGGGCCGGGAATCGGCCTGCAGGGCCTCGTCCTGTTCGCGCTCTATCTCACCGGTATCGTTGGCGCGCTGCTCGCCGCCATCGTGCTGAAGCGGACCGCGGTAAAGGGCGGCGGGGGGGCCTTCATGATGGAACTTCCCAAGTATCAGCTTCCGCGTCTGGCCGACGTCGCCATCGGCCTGTGGCAGCGTGCAATGATCTTCCTGAAGCGCGCCGGGACCATCATCCTCTTCACCACCATCATCCTGTGGGCGCTAGCCAGCTTCCCGCAGGCGGGACCGGGCCAGAAACAGTCCGATGTCTCGATCGCGGGCCACATCGCCGATGGCATCCACACCGTCGTCGCGCCGATCGGCTTCAACAAGGACATCAGCCTGGCGCTGCTCCCGGCCATGGCCGCGCGCGAGGTCGCGGTGGCAGCGATCGGCACCGTCTATTCGCTCGATGCCGAGAACGAAAACAACCTCGAAACGCTCGAGCAGCGCCTCGCCGGCCGCTGGAGCCTGGCGACGGCTCTGGCCTTCCTCGCCTGGTTCGTGTTCGCGCCGCAGTGCATCTCGACCATCGCCGTGACTCGCCGCGAAACAAACGGGTGGAAGTGGCCGCTTTTCATGATTAGCTACCTCTTCGTATTGGCGTATGCGGCAGCAGGCCTGACCTACTGGACCGCGGTCGCTTTCGGACTTGGCTAGGAGAAGAAGATGGCCGGCGTGAACAAGGTGATTTTGGTCGGCAATCTGGGCCAGGATCCGGAATCCCGCACCTTCAGCAACGGCGGCGAGGTGGTCAACCTGCGCATCGCCACGTCGGAAAACTGGAAGGATCGCGACGGCAACCGCCAGGAGCGGACCGAATGGCATTCGGTCGCGATCTTCAACGAGAACCTCGGCCGCGTCGCGAAAAACTATCTGCGCAAGGGGAGCAAGGTCTATATCGAAGGCCAGCTGCAGACCCGCAAATGGCAGGACCAGTCGGGCAACGACCGCTACACCACCGAGATCGTCTTGCAGAAGTTCCGCGGCGAGCTCGTCCTCCTCGACGCGCGCGGCGAAGGCGGCGGTGGCGGAAGCTTTGGCGGTGACGATTATGGCTCGTCGTCGGGCGGGTTCGGCGGCGGCGGCTCCAAGCCCCAGTCGCGGCCTCAACCCGCCGCGTTCGACAGCGACCTCGACGACGACGTTCCCTTCTAGGGAGCGCTGTCCCCGCCCATGCGGCTCTTGAGAGCGGCCAGCGCGGCGAAGGGGCCCGCTTCCTCCTCGCTCATCACGCCGGCTTCCTTCAGCGCGGCGTCGGCGCCCGCGCTTCTCGGGTAGGGGTCCAGCGAAAGCGCAAGCGTGTCGGCAACCGCATTGCCAAGCTCGATCGCCGTCCCGTCATGGAAAACCGTGTCGAGCTCGTCGCTGCCGAGCTCGATCTCCTCGTCGGGCTTGCCTCCGCTCGGGGCCGGGACGAACAGCAGGTCGAACGCCTCGTCGACATGCTCCGGCACCGGCTCCCCGGTGGCGACGCAGGCCTGTTCCAGCGAAGCCTTCAATCGTCCGGTCGCCCGCACCTGCGGCCCTTCGCGGGACAGCACCGCATGCGCCTCAAGCCTCTTCAAGGTCAGCAGGCCCAGGCGCTTTGCCAGCTCCGCGCATTCGGCCGTGTCGGCCGAAAGGTCGATGCGGTCGCCGTCGCGAATCTGGTCGAGCGGCAGGCGGCAGTCAAAGTCGTTCAAGCGATTCGCCCCTCGATCACGTCGCGATCGTTCATGCCCGAAAGCCCTTCGTCGAATCGCCGCAGCGCCTCGGTGGAGAACGTAACCGCCGTCTCGGCGGCCGGAAGCGAATCGCGATAGATGCTGAACCGGACCGCATCGTCCCAGGCACCATTGCCCGACCGGGCGTCGCGCCAGCGATCGACCCGGCTGGCCAGCGCGCCGACCATCGATCGGACCTGCTTGCCGATCGACGGATCGCCGAATCCTACCTCGCGCATCTGGGCGTCCATGTCGGCGATGAAGCTCTCGGTCAGCGCGACCGAATGACGGACGGCCTCCTCGCCCCCGTCTTCCAGCCGCAGGATCGTGAGGGCGGTCAGGCTTGAAAGCACCGCGAATCGGCCGTCCATCGTGTCGGCGACCGCGCCCTCGCGGTACCATGCCGGACGGCGAGCTTCCGCCACCACCGAATCGTAGAGCGCTCCGGCGTCGGCACCCCTATGGCGCAGCCTGGCCATGATCGAGCGCATCTTCACTCTCCTTCCGGGGCAGACTTAAGCTTGCGCGAGCCGCAGGGCTCCGCATATTGAGCCGCGGCAGGTCCCTGATAGGCCTCGCCGGTCCCGGAAGGAAGATTATATGGCCAAGCGTAGCGTTGCAGCGATTGTCGGACTGGGGCTGGCGCTGACCGCCTGCGCGGGAATCCGCGACCATAAGGGGTTCGTGATCGACCAGACGCTGGCCGAAGGAATCCAGGTCGGCGTCGACAATAAGGATTCGGTGGCCAAGACGCTGGGCCGCCCGACCTTCACCGGCCAGTTCGATCCGAACGAATGGTATTATGTGTCGCGCAACACGGCGCAGTTCGCCTTCCGCGACCCGAAGGTCACAGAACAGACCGTACTTCGGGTCCAGTTCGACCAGGCCGGCAACGTCACGTCGGTTTCGAAGACCGGCAAGGAATTGATCGCCTCGGTCGACCCGTCCAGCGACAAGACGCCGACGCTGGGCCGCAAGCGCAGCTTCTTCGACGAGCTGTTCGGCAACATCGGCACCATCTCGCAGCCGGGCCTGCCGGGGGCGCAGTCGCAATAGCGACGCTTGTCGCGGCCCTGCCTCGCGCTTAAGCCGAACCGCATGACCGCGACGCCCGCCGGCATGACCTATGCCGACTATCTCCGCCTCGACAGCCTTCTGTCGGCCCAGCATCCGATCAGCGACCTGCATGACGAAATGCTGTTCGTCATCATCCATCAGGCCAAGGAATTGTGGCTGAAGCAGATGCTTCACGAAGTCGGCTTCGCCTGCCGGCTGGTGAGCGAGGACAGATTCGCCGAGGCCTATAAGGCGCTGTCCCGGGTCAGCCGCATCTGGACGGTGATGACCTTGAGCTGGGACGTGCTCGCGACCCTGACGCCGGTCGACTACAGCGCCTTTCGGGACGTGCTCGGCACCTCCTCGGGTTTCCAGTCGGCGCAGTTCCGGGAGCTTGAGTTCAGGCTCGGCATCAAGGACCCGCGCTTCCTCGAATTCCACGAAGGGGGAAGCGAAGGCCATGCCCGGCTGGAGCGGGCGCTCGCCGAGCCTTCGCTGTGGGAAGAGGCCAATGCGGCCCTGACTCGAGCCGGCTTCTCGATCGAAGGCGACAACGCGCTGAAGGATGCCTGGCTGGAAATCTACCGCCGGCCCGAGGAATTCTTCGGACTTTACCAATTGGCGGAAAAGCTGGTCGACCTCGACGATTCGCTCGCCGCCTGGCGGCACAAGCATATGCTGACGGTCGACCGGATCATCGGCCAGAAGAAGGGCACGGGCGGGTCCGCGGGCGTCGCCTACCTCGCCTCGACGATCACCAAGCGCGCCTTTCCCGAGCTGTGGTCGCTCAGGACGGAATTGTGACGGGGTTTGGGCTTTGAGCTTCAAGCCGCTTTTCTCGAAGAGCCTCTCCGCCGCGCCCGATCGGCTGCATTTCGCGGCCCACAGCCATCACCTCTGGCCCGATGCCTCTTACCTGGGCCAGGTCGAATGCTGGGATGACGCCGCTCGGCTCGCGGACCGCAAGTGGGACCGTGTCATGGGCGAGATTTGGCCCGAGGCTCAGGCCAATGTCGCGGCGGAGCTTGGTAGCGGGGATCCGTCGTCGATCGTCTTTGCAAGCAATACGCACGATTTCCTGATCCGCCTCGCCGCCGCCTGCCCCCGCCGGTCTGACGGTCCCTTGCGAGTACTGATGAGCGACGGCGAATTCCACTCGGCCCGCCGCCAAATGACGCGCTGGGTCGAATCCGGCGAAATCGAGCTGACCAACGTGGCGGTCGAACCGTTCGGCGATTTCTCCGACCGCTTCCTCGCCGCAGCGAGCGCGGGCAGGTTCGACCTGATTTTCGTCAGCCAGATCCTGTTCAACAGCGGTCGCCGGTTCGACCGGGTGGCGGAGCTGGCTGAGCTGGCGGCCCCGGCCGGGCCGTGGGTCGTGATCGACAGCTACCACGCCTTCATGGCGATCGAATCCCCGATCGATCGAGCGGTCGCGGCCAAGGCGTTCGTGCTTGGCGGAGGCTATAAATATGCGATGGCGGGCGAAGGCATGGCCTTCATACATTGCCCGCCCGGCTTCGGCCCGCGCCCGCCGCTGACCGGCTGGTTCGCCGAGTTCGACGATTTGACGCTTCCGCCCGGCATGGTCGGTTACGCAACTGACGCGATGCGCTTCATGGGCGCGACCTTCGATCCGTCGGCGCTCTATCGCTTCAACGCGATCCAGCGGGCACTCAAGGACAATGGCCTGACCACCGCGCGCATCTCGGCCAAGGTCGCGGCGCTTCAATCGCAGTTGCTGGATGCCATTGCCGGGACAGCGCTTGGGCGGGCGGAGTTGCTCAACCCGCTGGACGGGAAGCCCCATGCTCGCTTCCTCGCATTCCGCGATGCGAACGCGCCGCGCTGGTCCGCGGCGCTGCTCGAGCAAGGCTGCGTCACCGATGTTCGCGGCGAGGTGCTGCGAATCGGTTTCGGCGCCTATCACGACGAAGAGGATGTCGATGCGCTGGCGGCGCTGGTCGGCCGGCTCGACTAGGGTTTCAGCCCGTCGCGCAGGAGCGAATTGGCATAGGCCGTGACCTTGTCCGGGTCGGCCTTGCTCCAAACCCCGAAGCGAAGGCCCAGGAAGACGTTCATCCCCATCAGCGCCCAGGCGCGCACTTCATTGGCAAGCTCGCCATCGTCCCGGATCTCCCCGCGCTCGGTCGCTGCTGCAAGGCGGGCTGCGATGCGCTCGGCGGTAGTTTCATAATGGCTTCGAAAGCCGTTGGGGTCGACGAACTCCGCTTCGTCGATGATCCGGTAGACTTCCTTGTGTCCCACGACGAACCTTAGATAAGCGGCGAGGGCGCGGCCTTCCGCATCGAGCCCGTCGGCTGCCCCATCGAACGCTGGCGCTACGAAGTCGCGCACCTGGGCGGACATGTCGCCGACCAGGGCGGCGAACACCGCCTCCTTGCTGTCGAAATAGGTGTAGAAGGTGCCGAGCGCGACCTTGGCCCGGCTCGTGATCCCGACGATCGAGCTTTCGTGAAACCCCTTCTGGCCGAACTCGGCCAGCGCGGCGTCCAAGATCTTGCGAAGCGTCTTCTCGCCCCGGGCCGTCCGCGGCGCCTTGCCCTTGCTTGCGGCTGAAGCCGGACGGGCAAAGGAGGCCGCGCCGTCCGACTTCAAGCCCGATTGTTCGCCGTCCCCCATGTTCTGCTTATTCCATAAGTTGAAACCCGGTTCAACTTTCATTACGGTGCCTGCAAGATCGTCGATCGGGAACACCCGGCCGATCCGTCCAATGGGGAGGAATTCATGTCGTATCGCACCGCCACCGCTCGCCTGCTGCTGCTCGCGGGGACCGCAATGCTGGCTCCGGCGGCACCGGCCTTTGCTCAGGATCAGGCGGGCGCCGAAGCTCAGGAAACGGCCACGGACGCGGCAGAGGCTGCCGAGCCTTCAGACGATACGACGGAAACCGGCGATATCGTCGTCACCGCCCGTCGGCGGAACGAAGCGCTTCAGGACGTGCCGATTGCCGTCACCGCCTACACCGGCGAGCAGCTGGAGCGCGAAGCCGCGATCGACATCACCGACATCGGCGACACCACGCCCAACGTCACCCTGGAAGCGTCGCGTGGCACCAACTCCACGCTTACCGCCTTCATCCGCGGCATCGGGCAGCAGGACCCGGTCGCGGGGTTCGAACAGGGCGTCGGCATTTACCTCGACGATGTCTACCTCAACCGGCCGCAGGGCGCGGTGCTCGATATCTACGACGTCGAGCGGATCGAGGTTCTGCGCGGCCCCCAGGGAACGCTCTACGGGCGCAACACGATCGGCGGCGCGATCAAATATGTCACCCGCCGCCTGTCCGACCGGCCGGAGCTGCGGCTGCGCGCCACGGTCGGGACCTATGGCCAGCTCGACGGCGTTGCCACCGCCTCCTACCCGGTTGCCGACATGCTGCGCGTCGGGGCGTCGGTGGCCCGGCTGACCCGCGACGGCTTCGGCACCAACTTCACCACGGGCGAGGACAATTACGACAAGGACGTCCGCGCCGGCCGGCTGTCCGCCGAAATCGGAAGCAGCGATTCCGCCATGCTTCGCCTCAGCGCGGACTATACCGAGGACAAGAGCAACACTCGCGGCGGGCATCGGCTGATCCCGGGCCTGCAGAGCGGCGCGCCCGTGCTCGACAATGTGTTCAACAGCCGTGGCGCCTTGCTGGAGCCGACCCAGAAGGTCGTATCCAAGGGTGTCGCCGCGCACGGCCAGATCGAGGTCGCCGACGGCCTGACGCTCAAGTCGATCACCGCGCTTCGCAAGGACAAGAGCACGACCCCGATCGATTTCGACGCTCTGCCTGCCGTCGATGTCGACGTTCCGGCGATCTACGAGAACAAGCAGTTCAGCCAGGAATTCCAGCTGGAGGTCGAGAAGGGCCCGCTGTCGGGCGTTGCCGGCGCTTATTATCTCGACGCCAACGCGAAGACGGTGTTCGACGTGCTGCTGTTCACCTCGGCCTTCTCGCCCGGGGCCCAGACGGCGGGCGACGTCGATACCAAGACCTGGGCCCTGTTCGGCGACTTCACTTATGACGTTTCCGACAAGTTCAGCGTTTCGGCCGGCGCTCGCTATACCAACGACAAGCGCCATGCGAAGGTGCTTCGCCAGACCTATATTTTCGGCGGCTCTCCGGAATTCGACGGAACCGGGATCCTGTTCGCGACCACCTCCGACTTTGAGGGCCGGCGCACCGACAAGGCGTTCACTCCGCGGGTGTCGGTCAGCTTCAAGCCCAACGACGACCATCATTTCTACGCCAGCTGGTCCAAGGGCTTCAAAGGCGGCGGCTTCGACCCGCGCGGCCAGTCCAAGTCCGCCCCCGACCTCGACAATGACGGGCAGGTCAGCGACGACGAGGTGTTCGAATGGATGGACTTCGACCCCGAAAAGGTCACCAGCTATGAGCTAGGCTGGAAAGCCAGCCTGCTCGACAAGCGGGTCTTCACCAGCCTGGCCCTGTTCCATGCCGATTATAAGGACATGCAGATCCCCGGCTCGATCGGCTGCTTCGTCGGCGGAATCGCAAGCTTCTGCGGAGCGACCACCAACGCGGCCAAGGCCCGAATCCGGGGCGTCGAATTCGAAGGCGATGCGCGGCTGTTCGGAAATCCCGGCGGACCGCGGCTCAACTTCGGCTGGTCGCTCGGCTACCTCGATGCCAAGTTCAAGAAATATATCGGTGCCGGCAACGTCGATTTCGCCGACGACCGCAAGATTCAGAACACGCCGAAATGGACGGCCAGCGGCACCCTGCGTTACTCGACGCCGCTGGCGGGCGGCGACCTCAATCTCCAATCGACGCTCAGCTATCGCAGCAAGAGCCAGCAGTTCGAGCTTCGTACCCCGGGTCTCGACCAGAAGGGCTTCTCGCTGCTCGACGCCAGCGCGGTGTATGAGCTGCCCGGCGGACATTGGACGGTCGGGATCGCCGGCAAGAACCTGACCAACAAGAAGTACATCACCGCGGGCTATAATTTCCTCGCCCAGGATCCCAACAGCGGCGATTTCATTACCGACATCAACGGCAATCCGATCCCGACGCTCGGCAAGGAAGGCGTTCTGACGGCCTATTACGGCAATCCGCGCCAGATCCTGTTCACCGTCGGCTACAAGCTTTAGGCGGTTGAAACGGGGCGCTGGCAATCGCCGGCGCCCCGTGCAACTCAGGCTCGCATGACTTCGACAGCCAGCTCCGTCCCGGCCAGCCGCCTCCAGTCGCGCGTGCTGGCGCTGCTGCTGCTCGCCTACATCTTCAACTTTCTCGACCGGCAGATCCTCGGCATCCTCGCCGGGCCGATCATCGCCGACCTGAAGCTCGACGATGCCCAGTTCGGTGCCATCGGCGGGCTTGCCTTCGCGTTGCTCTATTCGGTGTTGGGCGTTCCGCTGGCGCTGCTCGCCGATCGCACCAGCCGAAGCAAGGTGGTGGCTGGCGCGGTGGCGGTGTGGAGCGCGTTCACCGCTTTGTGCGGAACCGCCGCGAGCTTCGGCCAGCTCTTCTTCTACCGGCTTGGCGTGGGCGTCGGCGAGGCGGGCGGAGTGGCGCCGAGCTACGCCCTCATCGCCGATTATTTCCCGCCGGAGCGCCGCGCCCGCGCCCTCGCCATCTTCTCTCTCGGGATTCCGCTTGGCCTCGCCGGAGGCACGCTGATCGGCGCCTATCTGGCGGCCTGGATCGATTGGCGGGCGGCCTTCCTCGCAATGGGCATCGCCGGGCTCATCCTTGCGCCGGCGATCCTGTTCTTCGTGCCCGACGCGAAGCGGCCGACGGCAAGCGCTGAGGCCGTCCCGCTTCGCCGCACCTTCCCGATCATCGCCCGCAAGCCCACCTTCTGGCTGATGGCCTTCGCCGCTTCGTGCAGCTCGCTGGCCGGCTACGGCCTGGCGCTGTGGACCCCGTCGGTCCTCGAACGCAGCTTCGGCCTCGGCCTGATCGAGCGGGGCCAATTTCTGGCGGCCTTGTTTCTTGTCGGCGGCACTGCCGGAGTCTTCGCCGGCGGCTGGCTCGCCGATCGCCTCGGGCAGGGCGACCGTCGCTGGTACGCCAGGCTTCCGGCCATCGCCTGGCTGATCACCGCGCCGACCTTCGCGCTGGGCCTGCTTGCGACCGATCCCTGGGTCGCCTGGCCGCTGCTGCTGATCCCCAACGCGCTCAATATCCTGTGGCTGGGTCCGGTCACGACCGCGGTGCAGCATTTGGTTCCACAGCCGATGCGGTCGACCGCTTCGGCCAGCTTCCTGCTGATCAACAATCTGATCGGCCTTGGCGTCGGGCCGACCCTGATCGGCGCTCTCTCGGTCATGTTCAAGGAACGGTTCGGGGATGAAGCCCTGCGCTACGCCGCCGTCAGCGTGGTCGGCTTCTACATCCTCGCCGCGCTGCTGATGCTGGTGGCGGTCAGGCTGCTTCCGGGGGATTGGGTCGACGACGAATCCGCACGGCCTGCCGACTTAGGCTGAACCCCGCATAAACGCCGGAACGGTGGTGCTTTTGGGCCGTTTTGACGGTTCGAAAGGAGATTTCCATGTTGAAATGGATGCTCGCCGCTGGCGCTGCCGCGCTGGCGATTACCGCTCCCGTCGCTGCCCAGAAGGGCGGTCATGGCGGCGGCAAGGAACATGGCCAGCAGGCCAAGGAACAGAAAGGCGGCGGCGGCCAGAAGGCCGATCGCGGCAACCGTGGCGGAGGCCAAAAGACGGAACGTGCGGCCCGTGGCGGCGGCAACGATCATGCGATGAGAGGTTCGCAGCGCATGGAGCGGCAGAAGTTCGTCCAGCGTGACGAACATCAATCGCGCGGGCGCGGCCATGATGAGGTGCGCCAGGAAGATCGCGGCAAGGGCCAGGCGATGAAGGCCGACCGCGGCAATCGCGGCCCGGACAAGACGAGGTTCGCCGACGACCGGCAGGATCGCGTCAAGGTTCGCGGCGACGATCGCGGCCGCGATGTCCGGCTCACCCGCATTGACGACGACGATGACGGCGTGCGTTTCGTCCCTCACTGGAACGATCGTGGGCTGGTCCGCGGCTTCGTCGACGGCTGCCCTCCGGGCCTGGCCATGAAGAACAATGGCTGCATGCCTCCGGGACAGGCGAAGAAGATCGTCGGGACTCCGCTGACGGCCGCGCTCGGCCTCACTGCGCTCAGCGGTCCGTACCGCAGCTGGTATCGCGACAATGACGACTTCATGTATCGTTGGGATGACGATTACATCTATCGCGTTCGTCGCGACGGCGGGCTGATCGACGCCCTCTTCCCCTACCAGAACCGGGATTATTATTATTATCCGGTGGGGATGAGCTATCCGCTCGACTATAATTATTACAATGTGCCGTACCAGTATCAGTCCTTCTATCCGGACGGCGGCGACTATTGGTATCGCTACGGCGACGGAGCGATTTACCAGGTCAATCCCTCGACCGGGCTGATCTCCGGCATCTCGGCTCTGCTGACCGGAAACCCGTTCGCGGTCGGTCAGCCGCTGCCGATGGGCTACAGCGCTTACAATGTGCCGTTCGCCTATCGCGACCGCTACTATGATTCGCCCGATGCCTGGTATCGTTACAATGACGGCTACATCTATCGGGTCGATCCGACGACGCAGTTGATCACCGCGGTGATCAGCGCCCTCGTCTGAACGAGGCACTGAAAGGGCGCCGCGCGAGGCCGTTCGGTTTCGCGCGGCGCCGGCCATGAAACAGGGAAGGAAACTTCATGCCCCTGCATAAATTGACGGCCGCGGCGGCCATCGCCGCTACGCTCGCGCTCGGCGCCTGCGGAGACAAAAGCAACGAGGCTGCGCCGAAAAGCGAAGCGGCGAAGGAAGCGGCGGGCGATCAGACCATCGCCGCGGGGTTGGGCGACGCGACCAAATTCGCTGCCGCCGCCAAGTCCACGGGCCTCGACTCCACCCTTGCGGGCCCTGGCCCCTATACCGTGCTGGTGCCAACCGATGCCGCGTTCGACAAGCTCCCGGCCGGTGCCCTGGACACGCTGATGAAGGAGGAATCGCGCCAGGAACTGACCGGCGTCCTCACCTATCATATCCTGCCGGGCGCCATGCTCGCCGGCGACATCGGCAAGGCGATCGACGCCGGTGGCGGGAAGGCGCTGCTGGCGACCATGGCCGGTGGAACGCTGACCGCGACCAGGGAGGGTGATGCGATCGTCGTCACGGACGGCGCGGGGACCAAGGCAAGGGTCACGTCGGGCGACGAGAAACGGTCCAATGGAGTCATCCACCGGATCGATGCCGTGCTGATGCCCAGCTGACCGGATTCGAAGCTTATTTTCCCCTTCCGCGCGGCTACCGCCTCGCTATAACGAGGTGACAAGACGCGCGAAGGGGCAACAATGAAGGCGACGATCGAACGGGCGACCCTCCTCAAGAGCCTGGGCCATGTCCAGTCGGTGGTCGAGCGGCGCAACACCATTCCGATCCTGTCGAACGTCCTCATCGAGGCGCGCGACGACGGCTCGCTCCGCCTGATGGCGACCGATCTCGACCTGCAGGTCGACGAAAGCGTGCCCGCGCAGGTCGGCCAGGCCGGCGCCACCACCGTGTCCGCCCACACTTTCTTCGACATCGTCCGCAAGCTGCCCGAAGGAAGCCAGGTCGAACTGTCGGCCGCCGAGGGCAAGATGCAGGTCGTCGCCGGCCGCGCCCGCTTCAACCTGTCGACCCTGCCGCGCGACGATTTCCCGGTGATCGCGGAAGGCGAGCTGCCGACCCGGTTCGAGCTTCCCGCCCAGACGCTCCGCCAGATTATCGACAAGACCCGCTTCGCCATCTCCAGCGAAGAAACGCGCTATTATTTGATGGGCATTTTCCTCCATGTCGCGGACGAGAAGCTGAAGGCCGCCGCGACCGACGGCCACCGCCTCGCCCGCATCACGCTCGACAAGCCCGAGGGCGCGGACGGGATGCCCGACGTGATCATCCCGAAGAAATGCGTCGGCGAGCTTCGCAAGCTGCTCGACGAGGTCGAGGGCACGGTCGAAATCTCGCTGTCGCCGACCAAGGTCCGCTTCGGCCTTGGCAATGCGATCCTGACCAGCAAGCTGATCGACGGCACCTTCCCCGACTACAACCGGGTCATCCCGACCGGGAACGACAAGCTGTTGAAGCTCGATCCCAAGAGCTTCATGGCCGGCGTCGACCGCGTCGCCACCATCGCCAGCGAGAAGACCCGCGCGGTGAAGATCGCGCTGGATCGCGACAAGGTCACCCTGTCCGTCACCAGCCCGGAGAACGGCCTGGCGATCGAGGAACTGCCCGCCGACTATGGCGCCGACGGGTTGGAGATTGGCTTCAACGCCCGCTACCTGATGGACATCCTCCACGAGATCGAGGGCGACACGG
>CBFGLY010000002.1:0-20387 GCA_965649725.1 uncultured Sphingomonas sp. | reverse complement strand
CCTGCGACTTCGGCGACCTGCTGCTGCACATGCTGACCATCTTCAAGGCGCATGCGGACGTCCTCGAAAGCTATCGCGACCGCTTCCGCTACATCTTGGTCGACGAATATCAGGACACGAACGCAAGCCAGTATGACTGGTTGAGACTCCTTGCTGAGCCCCGCCGGAACATCTGCGTGGTCGGCGACGACGACCAGTCGATCTACTCGTGGCGCGGCGCCGAGGTCGCCAACATCCTTCGCTTCGAAAGCGATTTTCCTGGGGCGGCCGTGATTCGGCTCGAGCAGAATTACCGGTCCACGCCGCACATCCTGGGCGCCGCGACCGGTCTCATCGCCAACAATGCCGGCCGGCTCGGCAAGACGCTATGGACCGAACGCAACGAAGGCGAGCGGGTCAAGGTGGTCGGCGTTTGGGACGGGCCCGAGGAGGCGCGACGCGTCGGCGAGGAGATGGAGGCGCATGAGGCGCGCGGAGGCTCGCTCAACGACTGCGCGATCCTCGTCCGTGCACAGTTCCAGACGCGCGAGTTCGAGGAGCGGTTCATCGCCATCGGCCTCGCCTATCAGATCGTCGGCGGCTTCCGCTTCTACGAGCGGGCCGAGATCCGCGACGCCCTCGCCTACCTTCGCCTGATCGCGCAGCCGGCCGACGATCTGGCGTTCGACCGGATCGTCAACGTCCCCAAGCGCGGCCTCGGCGACAAGGCCGTCGCAAGCATCCACAAATTCGCGCGGGCGACCCAGCAGCCGCTGCTGATCGCGGCCGCCCAGATGCTCGACAGCGACGAGCTTCAGCCGCGCGCCCGCAACAGCCTTGCCCGCTTCGTCGCCGACATTGCCCGCTGGCGAACCATGGCGTCGGAGCTTCCCCATCCCGAGCTGGCGCGGATCATGCTCGACGAAAGCGGCTACACGGCCGTTCTCCAGAACGAGCGCAGCGCGGAGGCCGCCGGGCGCCTCGAAAACCTGGCGGAACTGGCGCGCGCGATGGAGGAATATGAAACGCTCGGCGCCTTCCTCGAGCATGTCAGCCTGGTGATGGACAATGACGAGGCCAAGCAGGGCGACAAGCTGACCATCATGACGATCCACGCCGCCAAGGGCTTGGAATTTCCGATCGTCTATCTCGCCGGGTGGGAAGAAGGCGTCTTCCCGTCGCAGCGCGCGCTCGACGAGGGCGGTCTCGCGAGCCTCGAGGAGGAGCGCCGCCTCGCCTACGTCGCATTGACGCGCGCGCGCGCGAAGGCGACGATCCTCCACGCCGCCAATCGGCGCATCTACGGCCAATGGACCAGCAGCATCCCGAGCCGCTTCGTCGCCGAGCTTCCGAAGGAGCATGTCGACGAGGAAACGACGATGAGCGGCGGCGAAAGCCTGTGGCGCGCGCAATGGAGCGAACGGACCGACCCCTTCGCCCATCTCGGCCCGGCGCAGGCAATGCGATCGGCGACGCGCGGTCCGGGCTGGCAGCGCGCGGCGGGCGGCAACTTCAACGCGCAGCCACAGCGGGTAATCGAGGCACGGGCTTCGGCGGTCTCGCTCGGCAACAAGGGCCGCGACGACCTCAGCGTCGGCCAGCGCGTCTTCCACGGCAAATTCGGTTACGGCACGATCCAGGAGATCGAGGGAAACAAGCTGGAGATCGACTTCGAAAAGGCCGGCCGCAAGCGCGTGCTCGATAGCTTCGTGACTCTTGGGTAGCCGCTACTCCGCCGCTTCGGCGGTCGACTGCGCGGTGCCTTCCTCCTCGACTGGATAAACGCCCCTCAACACATCGTCGAAATGGCGGCGGACTGAACCGTTGCAGCCGCAGGCCAGGCCATTCAGCCGATCGAGGTCGCGCACCAGCATGCGTCCGCGCTTCGTCTCCAGGACGCCGCGCGCCTTCAGTGACTGCAGCACGCGGCTGATGTAGCTGCGTCCCACGCCAAGCATCGAAGCGAGTTGTTCCTGGGTCAGCGGCACCTCATGGTCGCCCGTTCTCACCATCGCTGCCAGCAGCCATTTGGCGGTACGTTGCTCGATCGTGTGCGCTGCGTTGCACGCTACCGCCTGGAATACCTGCGCCATGACGCAGTCGGCATAGCGGGCAAACAGGTGCCTAAGCGTCACGGATTTCGACTTCGCTTCCTCAAGCAAGACCGATTCAATTCTCAGGAATTTGCCCGGAAACTGGATTTCGGCGCGCGAGTAGGATGGCAATCGGCCCTGGCTGACGATCCCTCCGACTGCTCCTTCCCGCCCAATCAGCGCGGTTTCGACGCCGCGTCCGTCCTCCAGGATCACCAGGAATGAGATGAGGCTCGAACCGCAGGGGAAATAGACGTGCCGGACGGTGTCGCCCGGCTCATAGAGGATTGTTCCGCATTCCCCGTCCCATTCCTGCATCAGCGGTTGCAGCAGTTCGAGATCGGCCGCGCGCAAGGCACGAAGCAGGTTGTTTCCCGTTCCGTCGCTCGCATGTTCCTCGGTGGTCCAATGCGCTCCGTCGTCCGTACGCCCCTGCATCTTCCCTCCGTCCATCGCTTCCAACTGTCCACTTGTGCGCAGACAGTCCGCGCATCTCCTGTCTACTAGGCAACACTACGCCGCCCTTCGCGGCCCCGCGTCCTTGGGGCCGGCGGCTCGTAAAGGAATTGCGTATGCGGTCCGAAGTTCCCACCGGTTCACCCAATGTCGAAATCCTGCACGCCGCCGTGGAAGCCTTCCAGCGGCGCGAGGTCACCTATCGCGACATGTTGGAAGACTTGCCGGCGGCGATCTACACGATCGATGCGGACGGCCGGCTGACCTATTTCAACAAGGCCTGCATCGAACTGTCGGGCCGGACGCCGGAACTCGGTAATGACCGCTGGTGCGTGATGTGGAAGCTATTCACTAGCGAAGGCGATGCAGTCCGGCACGAAGATTGCTCGATGGCAGAGGTCATTGCCGACGGGCTCGCCCGGCACGGTACCGAGGCCATTGCCGAACGGCCGGATGGCTCGCGCGTCCATCTCATGGCCTATCCGACGCCCATGTTCGATTCCGCGGGTGAGCGCATGGGCGCCGTGAACATGTTGGTCGACATCACGGCGCAGAAGCAGGCGCACGAGCGCATGTTGCTGCTAGCGCGCGAAGTCGACCATCGATCCAACAACCTGCTGGGCCTGGTCCAGAGTCTGGTCCATCTGACCAAGGCCGACAGTGTCGACGAATATCGGGCGGCGATCGAGCAGCGTCTGATCGCGCTGGCCGGCGCCAACCGGCTGATTTCGAAGGCCCGGTGGGAAAATGTCGACCTGCGTTCACTGGTCGAGATTGAGTTGGGCCCCTACGCCGACCGGCAAGTGGCGATCAGCGGCGCCCCAATCTCGCTCAGTCCGCCATCGGCGCAGTATCTCGGCATGCTGGTGCATGAGCTCTGCACGAACGCGGTCAAATATGGCGCGCTTTCGGTCGAGGACGGGCGCGTAAAGTTGAAGTGGTCGGTCGATGACAATGGCAGCTTGATGCTGGTCTGGAGCGAAGAGGGCGGCCCTCCGGTGGTCGAGCCGGTCCAAAAGAATACCGGCAGCGCCGTCATCGAAGGCTCGATCCGTCATCTCAGAGCGGAAATTTTTCGCGAGTGGCGCAGGGAAGGCCTTCGCTGCACCATGTTGTGCAACGCCTCAGCCCTCTAGGGCCAGCGACAGGAGCCGCGGTTACGCTGTCATCGCGTAGGCGATGGCCCCTCCGACGACCATGACCGTCATCATCAGCGCCATGAGCTGCGCCTTGCGGTTGCTTGTGGCTTCGAAATGCATCTCGCTTCCCCTCGCATCGACGAGCTCTCGCCCGCCCCTGGATCATATCATCGAGAGAGTCTGGTGACTCGGTGAGATATTCGCCGAAAAAGGAAGCAATTTAACGAGTTGGGCGGCCCCGCCGGACCGCCCAACATTCGTCTTCGGTTACGGATTAACCAGGCCACCAGACCCATTCGTTGGAATCGATCCGGCCATTATGATTGGCGTCGATCCTGGCCCAGGCGCTGGCCGACCAATATTCGTCATTGCTGAGATAGCCGTCGCCATTGGCGTCGAAGGCCGACCAATAATAAGGCCAATAGTCGGCATTATAATAGGCCGTGCGATAGAAGCCGCCGCCGCGATAGCAGTTTTCGAACTCCATGCGGCTGATCCGGCCGTCGCGGTTCGTGTCCCAGAAATCATAGGTCGACGAACGATAGGTGTTCCACTCGTCGCCCGTGATGAAGCCATCGTTGTTGACGTCGACATAGCCGTAGGTGCCGCAGGCGGTGTTGGACGCGACCGGGCGCACAGGCGTCGAGTAGGTCGCGCAGCCGGCAAGCATTGCTCCGCCAGCTAGCAGTGGAATGACGAGTTTACGCATTACGCTTCTCCTTCAAATGCCCACCCGCCGATGTTGATTTGGTCTTGACGTGAAGCCGGCCCGCGCCTCGCGCAGCCCGACGGCCAGGCAGGGCCCGGCAAATCCACTCGCAATCAACGATTACCTCGGCAAAAGGGTCCGAAATCAGCCAATTTCGATAAAGCCCTAGGCGTTCGGGCGCAGTCTGCTCATGGTGATGAAATGGCCTCGATCATCGCCCTTCTCCGCGCCGTCAATGTCGGCGGGACCGGCAAGCTGCCCATGGCGGAGCTGAAGGCGATGGCGGAGGAGTTGGGCTTTGCAAATGTGCGGACCTATATCGCCAGCGGAAACCTGTTGTTCGAAACCAGGCTTAAGGAAGCGGCCATCAAGTCTGCGCTCGGGAACAGGCTGGAATCCTATGCCGGTAAGCCGGTGGGGGTGCTGATCCGGACAGCGGATGAGTTGGAAAGGGTCGTGACGGACAACCCGTTCGCCGACGAGCCGGGCAATCGTGTCGTCGCAATCTTTCTCGACGAAGCGCCGCCGAAGTCCGCGCTGACCGAGCATAGAGGTCTTGCCGACGAGCGCATCGCTCTCGGCCGCCGCGAAATCTATGTTCATTACCCGCAAGGCCAAGGGACCAGCCGGCTGGCCATTGCGGCGGCCAGACAGGGAACGGCGCGCAACATGAACACCGTCGCCAAGCTCGCTGAGCTGGCGAGCGGGACGAAAGGCTAGCAGCGCCGCCGACGCGCAACGGGAACAAGCTCCTTCCGGGCGCCGTTGATCCGCCGAAGTGGAGACCGGCATGACAGATTCGAACGACGATCGCCCCGACACGGCCGGCGGACAGCCGCCCGAGAAGGTGGAGGATCGGCCAGGCGTCGGCTCGGTCACGCCCGACGACTATCCCGAGGGTCGCAAGGCCGGCACGACGTCCGGACGCCCGCTCGACCCGGACAGGGAGCATGAACGGCTGAACCCCGGCGATGCCGGAAGCATGCCGCGCGGGCCCGACGCGGGACGGGACAAGGATCTGGCCTGAGTGACGCCGAACGGGATCCGGCCTCTTCGTCGGTTCGCCAGTTCATGACCGGCCCGCTCGACATCCCGAACGAGCTCGACAAGGCCAGGCTGTCATGCCGAGCGGTCATCGAAACGCCGGCGCTCAGCAGGGCCAAGTTCGACTTCGACCCTGATAGCGGCCTGTTCGCCCTGGCGGGCATCTTGCCGGCCGGAATGGCCTTCCCGCTCGACTTCGGATTCATTCCCTCCACGCGCGGGGAGGATGGCGACCCGGTCGATATTTTGATCGTTGCCGAGGGCCAGAGCCTCCCGGTCGGATGCCTGGTAGAGGCGCGGCTGCTCGGCGTCATCGAGGCCGAACAGACTCAGACCAAGGATGGAGCGGCGTCGACCGTCCGCAACGACCGCCTCATCGGCCGGCTCGCCGAAAGCAGGGCATTCGCGAACGTGGAGACGATCGACCAGCTCGGCGAGAGCTTCTGCGAAGAGCTGGCCCGCTTCTTCAAAACCTACAACAGGCTCAAGGACCGGAAGTTCGAGGTCGTTCGAATTTCGGGTCCCGATCGAGCGGCCGAGCTGGTCGAGGCAGCCGCCGCCTAGCCGCCGTGCGGCTGGGCGTGGCCGTGGGTTCGCATATATTCATGGTCCAGCTTCTGGATCAGCTTTTCGCCTTCGGGCAGCCTCTTCAGCAGCTCGTCGATCTTGGCTTCCATCCGGTCGTCATTTTCCTTCGACGACGGCGAGCCGACGTAGAGGAAATAGGCCAGCCCCACGACCTGCCACAGCAATTGCAGGAACTCCGACTGCCAATTCTCGAACGTGTCGCGCCCCATTTGGACGAGATATTGATTCACCTCGACCGCCTGGTGATGGGCGCGGGCCTCGTCCTCGAATGCCTTCCAGCCGAAGAACCAGTGGAGGCCGAACGAAACCAGGAAAAAACCCAACGTCAGCCAGGCATAGGCATATTTCCTGAAAATCATCGCCAATCTCCTTGAAGATCAGACGCTGACGTCCTCCATGGTCGTGAGCTTGGGCGTCGGGACACCGCTGGTCTGGAATTGCTCGGTCAGCTCCGCCTTGCGCGCCGCAAGCTGCTCGCCGAGCGCATCCATGTCGAGCCCGGCCTTCCGCGCCTGGGCGAACAGGCCTTCCATTCTCTTCTCTTCTTCCTCGACATGGTGCTCGATTTCCTCGCTCAGCACCTTGACCTTGCTGTCGTAAAATTCGTCGCTCGGCTCGCCGGCCAGGATCTCCGCGATCAGCACCTTGGCGCCGTCATGCTCGACATAGCTTTCCTTGAGCAGGTCTTCTTCGACCTTGCCCTCGCATGCCGGATAGAAGATTTCTTCCTCGATCTGCGCATGGACCGAGAGCTCCAGGCAAATCTGCTGGGCAAGCTTTTGCTTGCGTCCGTCGCCGCTCGCTTTTTCGAAATCGGCGAACAAATCTTCGACGGTGCGGTGATCCTTCTTGAGCAGCGCGATTGCGTCCATTTTTTCCGCTTCGGCCATGTCGAACCCCTTTTTGTTACAGTGCGTTGGGCAAAGCGCGTTCCGCCATGGAAGGTTCCTCGAAAGGCAAGGAGTAACGATGGATCTCAAAGGGTTGGGTTATCTGATTTCGACTGTCAGCGTCGTCTTTCTCGGGATCGTCGCCTGGCCTTCGCCCGAGGAACCCGGGTGGAAAGCCTGGGCGGTCGCGATCGGCATGGCCACGTCGATTATGGGGATGGGCGTCCGCTTCCTGTCACATCGCAAGGACCGCAAGGACATCCGCAAGGCGGCCAACAATCATCCGCCCGACAGCTAGGTCAGCCCAAATCCTCGCCTGCCGGGATCGCGGTTTCGCCGCGGCGCGCTTCCGCCTCGTGGAACAGCGCCAGCTCCTCATGCAATTGCTTGACGGCAACGTCGGTCGATTCAGCCGCCATGGAGCGGCATTGCTCCGCCCGCTCCAAATGAAAAGCACGGTCGCTCTTGGGGTCCATCGTCCCAGTCCCCCATCTTCGAGCGGCCCCCGAAACCGCTCCGCCGATGTTATAGCATCTTAAGCGAGCAGGAGCGAATCACCGGCGGCTCAGGCCGACCGCCTCCGCTCCTTGCGGGCCGCAAGGTCGTCGGGACCGCTTCTGGCCGCGCCGCCCTTGTCGAGTTCCATCCAGTCGCGGAAGTCGAGACCGTAGAGCATGTCCATCACCTCGAACTCCAGGCCGCCCGGCTGCCAGGTGTTGCTGTTCCATAGCGCGACCACGCCGCTCTTCATCTTGGGATCGAACAGGATCAGCGAGCGGTAACCGTCCACTCCACCGCGATGGCCGATGATGTGGTGGCCGGCATAGTCGTAGCTGCGCCAGCCATAGCCATAGTCGGCTTCGCCGAGCCGCTCGAGGATCTTGCGCATCCGCCGACGTTCCCCCGGCGTCTTCACGCGAGGCGCGTGGATCGTTTCCAGCAGCTTGGGGCTGAGCACCTGCGGCATCTCGCCCATCTGGGCCAGCATCCACAGCGACATGTCCTTGATGTTGCTGTTCACGCCGCCGGCCGCCGGAACACGATAGTAATTGTCGTTCACTTCCAGGATGCGCCGGCCGACGCTGTGCGGCCGGGCCCAGCTCTTGGCATTGACCAGGCCGTCGCGATTGACGGTCGCCGACGTCATGCCAAGCGGCCGGAACAGGTCGCGCTTGACCAGTTCCTGGTAGCGGACGCCGCTGACCTTGGCCGCCATCTCGCTCGCCGCGTCATAGGCGACATTCTGATAGCTCCAGCAGGTGCCCGGCGGGCAGATGCTGTTCAGCGTCGCGAGCGTCCCGCGCAGGAAGTTGGCGTCCTGGCCCTCCTCCAGCTTGTTGTCGAAGGCATTGCGGTAAAGGCCGAGCCGATGGCTTAGGACGTCGCCGACGGTGGCGACCATCTCGTTGCGGCCCGGCAGATGAAGCGAGGGAGCAACGGCGGCGACCGGCTGGTCGAAGCTGATCTTGCCCTCCTCGGCGAGCTTCGCGACCATCGTCGCCGCGACGCCCTTGGATACCGAAGCCCAGCGGAACACCGTCTCCGGCGTCACCTTCTCGCCCGACCCTTCGGCGGTCTCGCCATAGCCGTTGAGGAATGTGATGCGTCCGTTCTCGACGATCCCGACGGCCATGCCGACCATCGTCGGCTTGTCGACCATTTGCTGCAGGCGGGCGTCGAGCCGGGAGTAGTCGATGCGGCTGCGGCTGGCCGGCTCGACCACCGACAGGCGGGCCGTCGTCTGCGCGAGGACCCTCGCCTGCGCTGCCTCAGCCGAGCTTTGTTTCGTGTCGCCAAAGGGTTGTGCCAGGGCCAGGGCCCCCATGCCGAGCGCGAACGCGCCCAATCCGAGCTTATATTGCCGTTCCAATTTGAAGTGCGACCTCCCCATGGCTGGTGTGGCGCTATGGTGCGCAACGCTCAACTCCCCGAAGAATCTCCCTGCGGCGAACCGAACGTCGGGAGCGGCGAATGACTGGTCAGACTCCGCACTGTCCCCTAAAGGCCCTTGCCGGGGAGTCGCGATGAATTTCTTGAGGACCTTGTTCTGGGTGGTCGTCGCGGTATCGCTCGCCATCTTTTCAAGCCGCAACTGGAACGACGTTACCGTCAACCTGTGGGGCAATCTGCAGGCCGACGTGAAGCTGCCGATGCTTCTCCTGGTCATCTTCCTGATCGGGTTCCTTCCTCCCTTCTTCATCCTTCGCGGGCGCATCTGGGGACTGAAGCGCAAGCTGGCCATCGCCGAACGGCCGCCTGCGCCTCCAATCCCGGCCGCAGCGGAACAGGAAGCGCCCGAATGACCAGCCCGATCTACGTCGCCATCGATACGCCCGACATGGAGCGTGCCCGCACCATCGCCCAGGCGGTCAAGCGCCATGCGGGCGGGCTCAAGCTCGGCCTCGAATTCTTCTGCCACAACGGCCGGACGGGCGTTCTCGAGCTGGCCGAACTGGGACTTCCGATTTTCCTCGACCTGAAGCTCCACGACATTCCCAACACGGTGGCGAAGGCGGTCCAGGCGCTGTCGCCGATCACGCCGGCCGTCCTTACGGTCCACGCGGCGGGCGGCCGGGCCATGCTGGAGGACGCAAAGGCGGCTGCTCCGGCGGACACCAAGGTGGTGGCGGTGACAGTCCTGACCAGCCTCGACGGCAACGATCTCAATTCGATCGGCGTCGGCGACGACAGCCATGCCCAGGTCGAGCGCCTCGCCGGGCTGGCGCAAGCGGCCGGCCTCGACGGGATCGTCTGCTCCGGGAACGAAGTGGCGGCGGCTCGCAAGTCATGGAAGGACGGCTTCTTCGTCGTGCCTGGCATCCGTCCGGCCGACGCGGCCGTCGGCGACCAGAAGCGGGTCATGACGCCGCGCAAGGCGATCGATGCCGGGGCGTCCATCCTGGTCATCGGACGGCCGGTGACCGCGGCGGACGATCCCGCGGCTGCCCTGCGGGAAATCGCCGGCACGCTTTGATGGACAAGTCCGCGCACCGGGCCTAACCCGCGCCCGCAATCGAAGAGGTCTTCAGATGAGTTGGCTGAGCAGCGTCCGCAAAGGCATTCAATCGCTGACCAAGCGGCAGAGCGCGGACAATCTCTGGCACAAGTGCCGCAAATGCGAATCCATGGTCTTCACCAAGGAGTGGGAGGACAATGGCTATGTCTGCCCGCGCTGCGACCACCATGACCGTGTCGGCCCCGCCATCCGCTTCGATGCGCTGTTCGACCGCAAGAAATATGAGGTTCTCGACAGCCCGGAGGTCAAGGAAGACCCGCTCAAGTTCCGCGATACCAAGCGCTACACCGACCGGGTCAAGGCCGCCCGTTCCTCGACCGGCGAACGCGACGCGCTGATCAACGCGATCGGCAAGATCGAAGGCCATTGGGCCGTCGTCGGAGTCCAGGATTTCGCCTTCATGGGCGGCTCAATGGGGGTCGCGGTCGGCGCTGCATTCGTCCTCGGCGTCGAGCGCGCGATCAAGAAGCGCTGCCCCTATATCCTGTTCACCGCCGCCGGCGGGGCGCGGATGCAGGAAGGCATCTTGTCCCTGATGCAGATGCCGCGCACGACGGTCGCGCTGGCAAGGCTTCGCGAGGCGGGGCTTCCCTACATCGTCGTCCTGACCGACCCGACGACCGGCGGCGTGACGGCGAGTTACGCGATGCTTGGCGACGTCCAGATCGCGGAGCCCGGGGCGCTGATCGGTTTCGCCGGCCAGCGGGTCATCGAGCAGACGATCCGCGAAAAGCTGCCGGAAGGATTCCAGCGCGCCGAATACCTCCTCGAGCATGGCATGATCGACATGGTCGTCCATCGCCATGCGCTGAAGGACCGGCTGGGCCGTCTCCTCGCCTATCTGTCCCCCGCCGAGGGGAAGGCCGCCGCCTGATGAAGGAAGTGATCCGCTCGGCGGATCCGCGCATCGCGGCGTTGATCGAGCGGCAGGCAACCCAATATGCCGGGCGCGACTACCTCGGGCTGGACCGGGTGCGGGCGCTGCTCGAGCGGCTGGGCAGGCCGCAGGATCGCCTTCCGCCGGTCTTCCATGTTGCGGGAACGAACGGCAAGGGATCGACCTGCGCCTTCCTTCGCGCCGCGCTGGAGGCGGCGGGCAAGCGGGTCCACGCCTTCACCAGCCCGCACCTCGTTCGATACAATGAACGCATCCGCATCGCGGGAAGGTTGATCGGCGACGAGCAGCTGGCCGAGCTGATGGGCCAAGTGCTCGATGCCAATGAGGATATCGGGGCAAGCCTGTTCGAAGTGAACACCGCGGCCGCCTTCCTCGCTTTCGCCGACAGCGCCGCCGACGCCTGCATCGTCGAGGTTGGACTCGGCGGCCGGCTCGACGCCACCAACGTCATCGAGCGTCCGCTGATGACGGGCATCGCCAGCCTCGGCCTCGATCATCAGGCCTTCCTTGGGGACCGGCTGATCGACGTTGCAGGTGAAAAGGCCGGGATCGCCAAGCGAGGCGTCCCGCTAGTGACTCAGCTCTATGCCCCTGCGCTGGCGAAGCGCGTCGGCGAAGTCGCGAGCGAGGTTGGTGCCATCTGGGAGCCGCGCGGCCTCGATTGGGACGCGATCACGCGCAGCGGCAAGCTTCGTTATCGCGATCGGGACGGGGAGCTTTCCCTGCCGCTGCCGCGCCTGCCGGGCCGTCACCAGGCGATGAATGCAGCGCTTGCGGTGGCGATGCTCCGGCACCAATCGTCGATCGACGTTCCGCCGTCCGCGCTGGGAGCCGCCATGGGCTGGGCCGACTGGCCGGCTCGTCTCCAGCAGCTCAAATCCGGTCCGTTACTGGAAATGCTGCCGCGCGGGAGCGAGCTATGGATCGACGGCGGCCACAATCCCAGCGCGGCGCGCCTGGTCGCGGCCCATGCGCGGCGCAACTGGAAGGCCGACGGGCTGCCGTTCGTCTTGCTCTTCGCCTGCCTGAAATCGAAGGACGCCGCCGGTCTGCTCCAGCCGTTTCGGGGGATCGCCGACCGGATCATGACCCTGCCGATCGAGGGCCATGAGTGCTGGAGTCCCGAGGAACTCGAGAAGATCGCGACGGAGATGGACTTCACCGCGCGCGCCTATCGCGGCATTTCCGACGCGCTTGTCGCGGTCCGGAAAAAAGCGCGGGTTCTGGTGTTCGGCTCGCTCTACCTCGCCGGCGAAGCGCTCTCGCTCAACGGCACGTTTCCGGACTGATCGTCGGCGCGCGCGTCGCCCTCGCCAACCACTCCCGCCGTGCCCATCGAACTGTCGACCAGGCCCGTGCGCATCATGATCCAGAACAGGATGATGCCCGGAAGCGCCGCCGCCGTCGTCAGCAGGTAGAAGTTCACATAGCCAATCGCATCGATCAGTGCTCCCGCCGTGGTGCCCGTGAGGAACCGTCCGACGATGCTGGCCGCGGCCGAGATCAGTGCATATTGCGATGCCGTGAAGCGCAGGTCGCAAAGCGCGGAGAAATAGGCGACCACGCATACGCCGCCGATTCCGCTGGCGATATTCTCGAAACCGATCGCCGCCGCCATTCCCGTGTTGGAATGGCCGGCCATGGCCAATAGCGCGAAGCTGAAATTGCTGACCGCCATCAGGATCAGGCTGATGATGACCGACCGCTTCATGCCCAGCCGCGAATAAAGAACGCCGCCGATGAAGATGCCGATGAGATAGGCCCAGAAGCCGACGCCGACGTCATAGAGCGCAATCTCGTCATTGGAGAATTTGAGGTCGTCGAACAGCAGGCGGAAGGTGAGGTTGGCCAGCGTGTCGCCGATCTTGTGAAGCAGGATGAACAGCAGGACGAGCCAGGCTCCCTTGCGAGCGAAGAACTCGACGAACGGCCTCCACACGGCCGCAACGGCTCGCGCGACTCCCTTGCGTTCCGCGGGCTCGCGGTGGCGCGTCGGTTCCCCGTAAAGAAGCGCGGTGATCATTGCCGGCAGCGCCAGCGCCGCGCAGGCCAGATAGGCGGCCGACCAACCGGATCGCGCGGCCACGACCAGCGCCAGCGCACCCGCTCCCGCCGAACCGATCCGCCAGCCATATTGGGTCATGCCCGAACCGACGCCGAGTTGCCTCGGCTCGAGGATTTCGATGCGGTAGGCGTCGATCACGATATCGAAGCTTGCGCCGGCAATTCCGACCAGGATCGCGGCAGTTACTACCGCCCCAATGCCGTCCGTCGTCGGATCGACCAGCGCGAGGTTCGCGACGGCGGCGATGACCAGCACGCCAGTCACCATCATCCATGAAACGCGCTGGCCCAGCCGTCCGAGCAACGGCAGCTTCACGCCATCGAGGATCCAGGCCCAGAGGAATTTGAAATTGTACGCAAGGAAAACCAGCGTGAAGGCCGTGATGGTCGACTTGTCGATTCCGTCCTGCTTCAACCGGGTCGTCAGCGTCGCGCCGATCATCGCGTAGGGAAACCCCGAGGACATGCCGAGAAACAGCGCTGCCAGCGGCGCCTTTTCGACATAGGGCCTGACCCCGTCCCACCAGCGCCTGCCCTGCCCGTCCTCGCGGATCGCCACTGCGTCGGTCACCTGAATCTCCCCGCCTCGAATTTGCGGCGAGCCTAGCACCGCTGATTTTCGGCGAAAGGGGAAAGCGTCGCGGTCTGGCGACGAAGCGCGTCAGTTCGTCCTTGCAAGGAATCTTAACCTGGCGCAGCATTGCGGGAATGGACATGCCCAGACAGCCGCGCCGTCCGACGCCCGGCCAATATGCTCTCGCCGAAGCGCTCGCGAAAGGCCAGGCGGCGCTGGGATCCGGGATCGAAACGCTTCCCGCCAGCATCTACATCGATCCCGATCGATACGAGGCGGAGCAGCGGTCCATATTCGACCATGTGCCCCACTTGCTCGGACCGTCCGCGCGGCTCACCAGCAACAGCCAGGCGGTGGCGCACGATCATTATGGAACGCCACTGATCCTGACCCGCGACGCGGAAGGCAAGGCCCATGTCTTCGCCAACGTCTGCCGCCATCGGGGAACGCGGCTGATCGACAGCCACGAGGTGGTGCCCGCCAAGCGGATCATCTGTCCCTACCATGCCTGGGCCTACAAGCCCGACGGGCAGCTGACCGGAATGCCGAGGGGCGAATGTTTCCCGGGCCTCGACAAGGAATCGCATGGTCTTCGCGAATTCCCATGCGTCGAGGCAGGCGGGCTGATTTGGTGGGCGAAGGACGACAAGGCGGACTTCTCCGACGCGCTGGCGCTTGCGCCCGATCTCGACGCCTTCGGGCTTGGCGACCTCCATCTCTACAAGCGGCGGACCCACGATGTCGCCGCGAACTGGAAGCTGATCATCGACGCTTTCCTGGAAAGCTATCATGTCCAGCGGCTCCATGCGGGGACGATCGCCAGCTTCTTCGCCGACGGTATCACCGTTGCCGACACGATCGGGCGGCATCAGCGGGCAGCGGTCGGCCGGGCCGATTATCTGACGGAGATCGACCGGCAGGACTGGGGTCAGCTGAGGAAGGCGGTGACCTACACCTACCAGCTGTTCCCTTCGTCAGTGATCATCGTCAGCCCGGACTACATCAACCTGCTGATCGCGATGCCGCAGTCGGTCGGGCGGACCCTGGTCGAGGATGTCATGCTGATCCCGGAAAAGCCCGCGACCAACGAAGCCGAGGCGCATTGGCAGCGCAGCTGGGACCTGCTCGACGGCGGGACGTTCGGCGACGAGGATTTCCATGCGGCGGCGCTGTGCCACAAGGGCCTTGCGTCCGGGCAGATCGACCATGTCGTCCTGGGGATGCTCGAGAATGGAATCGCCGAATTCCATCGCAAGGTGGACGAAGCGCTTTAGCTCTCTGCCTTTTCGTAGAGGATCAGGCCCTTGGGCGGCTTGACCTTCTCGCCCGCCAGATGCTGGTCGACGGCCTTGAGCGAGGCCTTCAACGTCTTCTCGCTATAGGGCTTCATCAAGCAGCCGAGCACCAGCTCCGACGCATTGTCCGGCGCCAGGCCCGTCGAGAAGATGACCGGGATACCCCGCTCCCGGGCAACCTTGGCGAGGTCGATGCCGGTTCGCTCTCCGGTCAGGCGGACGTCGCACAGGATCAGATCGACCTTTTCCTTGTCGAGCGTTTCGATCGCGTCGGAATAGCGGTCGAGCGTCGCGACGACCTCGTAGCCGGCGTCGGCGATCATCGTCTCATTGTCGAACGCGGTCAGCGGCTCGTCCTCGACGATGAGGATTCTATTGACGACACGCTCACGCTTCCCGAACAGCATCCGGACCCCGTATGAAAAAGCCTTCGCCCCCGCAACGAACGAAGCGTGCCCAAGTGCCGCGCCCATCGCAACGCGGCGGCGGTGCGCCGCAAAAGCCGCGTGGTCCGAAGCCCGGACCAGCCCGCGAGGAAGGTCCGCAGCGGATCGCCAAGCTGCTCGCAAGGGCGGGCGTCGCCTCTCGCCGCGACATCGAGCGGATGATCGCGGAGGGGCGGATCGCGCTGAACGGGGAGAAGCTGACGACGCCCGCGACGCTGCTCGAGAACCTGGCTGGAGTGACGGTCGACGGGAAGCCGGTGAAACCGCCGGCCGCCGCACGGCTTTTCCTGTTCTACAAGCCGGCGGGAACGCTGACGGCGGCGCGCGATCCCAAGGGCCGGCCGACGATCTACGACAAGCTTCCGCCCGGCCTGCCGCGGCTGATGCCGGTCGGGCGGCTCGATTATATGACCGAAGGCCTGCTGCTCCTGACCAACGACGGCGAGCTGAAGCGGCAGCTCGAGCTTCCCAAGACGGGAGTCGTCCGGCGCTATCGGGCCCGGGCGTTCGGCGACGTGACGCAGGACCAGCTCGAGGAACTGTCGGAAGGCGTGACGATCGAGGGCATTCGCTACGGATCGATCGACGCCAATTTGGAGCGGCGGACCGGGCGCAATTGCTGGATCGAGATGGCGCTGACCGAAGGCAAGAACCGGGAGGTGCGGCGGGTGCTGGCCTATCTCGGCCTGCAGGTCTCGCGGCTGATCCGGATCAGCTACGGTCCGTTCACGGCCGAGGGAATGCAGCCGGGCGATGTCGGCGAGGTCCAGCGGGAAATGCTGTTCCGCTTCCGCCAGACCCTGAAATGAGGATCATTGCCGGGGAGTGGCGCGGGCGGAAGCTGGTGGCGCCGGAGGGAAGGCAGACCAGGCCGACCGCCGACCGCACCCGCGAGACGCTCTTTTCCATGCTGGCCAGCCGGCTTGGAAGCTTCGAGGATTTCCGCGTTGCCGATCTCTACGCCGGCAGCGGCGCGCTGGGGCTGGAGGCACTATCGCGCGGCGCCGCCCATGCGACCTTCGTCGAGACCGACCGCGCGGCCATCAAGGCCATCGAAGCCAACATCGCTACATTCGATGCCGGCAGCCGGGCCGCGGTCCGCAACATGTCGGCGTCCAGCCTGTCGAAGAGCCATCCCTTCGACCTGATCTTCGCCGATCCGCCTTACGAGCCGGGCTCGGGAACTGCGGCGGCGGCGGCGGTCGCCACCTCAGGCTGGCTGCCACCGGGCGGATGGATGGCGATCGAGACGCGCAAGGGCGATGCAGTCGCTCCGCCCGACGGCTGGGACATCGATGCCGAGCGCGACGTCGGCCGGGCGCGGCTTACGATTTTGCGGTCGTAGAAGCCTTCTTCACTTCCTCGAACTCGCTGATCAGCCGCTTGCCGATCGCGGCCGCGGCGGCCTTGCCGGCATCCTTCACCGCCTTCGACGATCCGCTGGCCTTGCCCTTGCTCTTGCCGGAAAAGCCCTGTTCGGCGATCGCAGCGACGGCGGCCATTGCGCCGACCGCCAGCAGGTCCGCGACCAGCGGATGGTCGGCCAGCTTCTTGAGCGCGTCGAAGCCGTCCTTCGACTTGCCCTTCTTCGCCTTCTTTTCGGCCTTGGGCGCAGCGGCCAGCTTGGCCGGCTTGGCCGCCTTCTTCTTTTTCTTCTTCGGCTTTTCGGCCAGCTTCACGTCCGCCATTCGATTTCTCCTTAAGCCGGCCCAACCGCCTATTCGGCGCGCGGTTCCTTTTCGACCTGCCAGGTCTGGCCTTTGCTGACGAGCGCCTGGAGATCGGCCTTCTTGCCTTGCGCCGCGGCGGCGTTCTGCTCGATCACTGCGCTGTCGAAAGTCGGCGCCGGGTCTTCGTAGAGGACGCCTAGCGCGACCGGGAAGCTCGCGCCGGGCATCTCGACCAGCATGTGCGCGACCGCGCGGTTCTTCGGGTCGTGGACAATGACCTCGTCGCTGTCGCCGTCGACGATCTTCAGCATGTGCCGATCCATGTCGAGCGCGAGCCCCTTGGTCCCGCCCGCGAACAACATCTTCTCCCCCGCCTTGAGCCAAAGCTGCTTGTCGGCGGCGACCGACTTGTCGGTGAAGGGCGCGAAGACATCGTCATTGTAGACGACGCAGTTCTGGAAAATCTCGATGAAGCTGGCGCCCTTGTGGGCGTGGGCCGCCTTGAGCACGTCCGGCAGATTCTTGTGCACGTCGATCCCGCGCGCGACAAACCGCGCGCCGGAGCCAAGGGCGAAGGCGCAGGGGTTCACCGGCCGGTCGACCGAGCCGAACGGGGTCGACGGGCTGCGCGTCCCGATCCGCGAGGTCGGCGAATATTGGCCCTTGGTCAGGCCGTAGATCTCATTGTTGAACAGCAGCAGCTGGCAATCGAGGTTGCGGCGCAGCAGGTGCATCGTGTGGTTGCCGCCGATCGACAGCGCGTCGCCGTCGCCGGTGATGATCCACACGTCGAGCTCCGGATTGGCCAGCTTGGTCCCCGTCGCCACGGCGCAGGCGCGGCCGTGGATCCTGTGGAAGCCGTAGCTCGCCATATAATAAGGAAAGCGGCTGGAGCAGCCGATGCCCGAGATGAACACCGTCTTCTCGCGCGCGGTGCCGAGGTCCGGCATGGTCCGCTGCACGGCCTTCAGCACGGCATAGTCGCCGCAGCCGGGGCACCAGCGAACTTCCTGGTCGCTGGCCCAATCCTTGGCGGTGGTGATCTTGGTGACTTCGTTCATACGAGATAGCCGTTGAGCCAGAGATAGAGAAAGACCACGAGCACGAGCATCGCGATCAGGGGCCAGGGGTTGATCGGTTTCACAGCCGTTCCCCGGCGAAGGCCGGGGTCCAGGACGCTGCCAGGGGCAGCGCCTGCGGCGCTGGACTAGGCTCCTGCCTTCGCAGGAGCAGGGTGTGCGAATAGCGCGAGTCTTCACAAAGATTCACGGTGACGGGCATCATGCCAGCGCCTCGTCGATCGCCGCCTCGATTTCCGCAATGCGGAAGGGTTGGCCCGAAACCTTGTTGAGCGGCTTCGCGTCGACCAGGAACTGGTCGCGAAGGACCGTCTTCAACTGTCCGCTGTTCATCTCGGGCACGAGTATGCGCTCATAGCCCTTGAGTAGGACAGACATATTTTTCGGCATCGGCGCGATGTGGCGGATGTGGATGTGGCTGACGTCCAGGCCGCGAGCCCGCGCCCGGCGGACGGCCTGGTGGATCGGCCCGAAGGTCGAGCCCCAGCCAACCACCGCCAGCTTGCCGCCTTCGTTGCCGATGCAGACTTCCTGGTCCGGGATCGAGTCCGCGACGCCCGCCACCTTGGCGGCCCGAAGCCGCGTCATCTCGGCATGGGCTTCGGGCGAATAGTCGATGTTGCCGCTGCCCGGCTGCTTCTCGATCCCGCCGATGCGGTGCTCGAGGCCCGGCGTTCCGGGCTTGATCCAGGGCCGCGCCAAGTCGCCGTTGCGCTGATAGGGCATGACATTGTCATTGTCCGGTTCGGCCGCGCGGCCTTCGGCGAAGCTGACGGGGAACGGCTCGTAGCCGCCCATGTCCGGCACCTTCCACGGCTCGGCGGCATTGGCGATATAGCCGTCGGTCAGCAGCATCACCGGCGTCATGTAGCGGGTCGCGATCCGCACCGCCTCGATCGCGCAATCGAAGGCGTCGGCGGGCGAGCGGGCGGCAATCACGGGCATGGGCGCGTCGCCGTTGCGGCCGTAGACTGCCTGGTAAAGGTCGGACTGCTCGGTCTTGGTCGGAAGGCCCGTCGACGGCCCGCCACGCTGCGAATTGACGATGATCAGCGGAAGCTCGGTCATCACGGCGAGACCCATCGCTTCGCCCTTCAAGGCGATGCCCGGGCCCGATGAGGAGGTGACGCCGAGCGAACCCGCATAGCTGGCCCCGATTACCGCGCAGATGGCGGCGATCTCATCCTCCGCCTGGAAAGTGGTGATCCCATATTCCTTGAGACGCGAGAGGTGATGGAGGATCGCCGACGCGGGCGTGATCGGATAGCCGCCGAAGAACATCGGCAGGCCGGCCAGCTGGGCTCCGGCGATCAGGCCGAGCGACAGCGATTCCGCGCCGGTCACTGTGCGGTAGAGGCCGGGCTCCGCAGGCGCCGCGTCGATATGCGTCTTGTGAACCTGCCCGCCGATCTCGACCGTCTCGCCATAGGCGTGGCCGGCGTTCAAGGCGGCGATATTGGCCTCGGCCAGCTCGGGCGCCTTGGCGAACTTGGTCTTGAGCCAGTCGACGATCGGCGCCCGGTCGCGGTCGAACATCCACAGCGCCAGGCCCAGCGTCCACATATTCTTGCAGCGCAGCGCTTCCTTGTTGCCGAGCCCGAACGGCTTCACCGCGTCGAGCGTCAGCTGCGAGATGTTGAACTTGACCAGGTTCCACTTGGCGAGGCTGTCGTCCTCCAGCGGGTTGGCGTCATATCCCGCCTTGGCGAGGTTGCGCGGGGTGAACTCGCCCTCGTCGGCGATGATGAGGCCGCCTTCGCGTAGCGCCTTGGCATTCACCTTCAGCGCCGCCGGGTTCATCGCGATCAGAACGTCGGGCTGATCGCCCGCCGTTTCGATGGCTGCCGAGCCGAAATTGATCTGGAAGGCCGACACGCCGAAGGTCGTGCCTTGCGGTGCCCGGATTTCCGCCGGGAAATCGGGGAAGGTAGCGAGATCGTTGCCGGCCAGCGCGGTCGACAAGGTGAACTGCCCGCCGGTCAGCTGCATCCCGTCGCCGCTGTCGCCCGCGAACCGCACGACCATCGCTTCGCACGGCGGATTGGCGCGCGCTTCCTTTTCCGTAACTTCGTGGGTGGCCGTGGCCATGATCGTCCTTTGCGTAGCTCTTGGCGCTCACATAAGACTCCGAGGGGCATTTCGCCACCGTCTTGTGGCCGCTATGGCAATCAAATGACCGACGACCATCTCTACCGCCGCGGGGTTGGCGTGATGCTCCTGAATGCGGAGGGGCTCGTCTTCGTCGGGCGGCGGATCGATAATCGGGACGAGGCCTGGCAGATGCCGCAGGGCGGGCTGGACAAGGGCGAGGACAGCTGGGCGGGCGCGCTTCGCGAGCTGGAGGAGGAGACGGGGATTGCTCCGCATCTGGTCGAGCAGGTCGCCTGCCATCCCCAGCAGCTTCGCTATGACATCCCCGACGCGATCGCCTCGCGCCTATGGGGCGG
>CBFGLY010000001.1:0-24739 GCA_965649725.1 uncultured Sphingomonas sp. | reverse complement strand
ACGAGAGCGGCCGACCCGAAGCCAATGCCGTGGCGCCAGGCAAGCGGCCGCGCTCATCCATGATCCCGCTCATTCTTCTGAACCGCGACGGACGGTTCGCCGGCGCCTTCGGCTCGGCCGGAGGAAGCGCGATTCTCGCTTATGTGGCCAAGTCGATGGTCGCCGCGGTCGACTGGAACCTGCCGACGCAGGAGGCGATTGCCCTTCCAAACCTGGTTGCGAGGAGATCCGCTTTCCAGGGCGAGGTCACGAAATTCTCGCCCGAGATGCTTGCAGCCTTGCGTGCGAAGGGCATCGACCTGCAGCCCGGCCAGGGCGAGGACAGCGGCGTCCATGCGGTGATGATCCGCAACGGCCGGATCGACGGCGGCTACGACCCGCGCCGGGAGGGCGTCGTCCTGACCCTGCCGCCGGGCTAGCGTTCGCCGCCGACGGCCTCGGCGATGCTTGCAAAGCCCTCATCCGCGAGCTTGGCGGCGAGCCCCTTTGCGATGCGCCGGGCCAGGCCAGGGCCTTCATAAACCATCGCCGAGTAGATCTGGACCAGGCTGGCGCCGGCTCGAATGCGGTCCCAGGCGTCGTCGGCCGAAGCGATGCCCCCTGCCGCGATCAGCGGAATGGAGCCGCCGCTGGCCGAGCGGAAGCGGCGCAGGGCATCGAGCGCGAGCGCCTTCAACGGTTCTCCGGACAAGCCGCCGGTTTCCCCTGCGTGCACCGATTTGAGCGGCGGCCTGGAGATGGTCGTGTTGGCGACGATGATCGCGTCGATCTGATGCTGGGCCGCAACGCGGATGATCTGGTCGGGCTCGCCTGTCCCGAGGTCGGGCGCGACTTTCAGGAAGACCGGCGGGCCTCCTGCCGTGCGGGCCTCCTGCACCGCCGACAGCAGCGCCCGGAGCGCGCCTTCGTCCTGAAGTTGGCGCAGGCCGGGCGTGTTGGGCGAGCTGATGTTGATCGTCAGATAGTCGGCCACCGGGGACATCGTCCTAACGCCCTGCGCATAATCGGCGATGCGATCGACACTGTCCTTGTTCGCCCCGATATTCACCCCGACGATGCCGCGCGACCGGTCGCGCCTGGCCAGGCGTTGCAGCGCGTCGACCTGCCCGTGATTGTTGAAGCCCATGCGGTTGATGACCGCGCGGTCCTCGCTCAGCCGGAACAGGCGCGGTTTCGGATTGCCCTCCTGCGGCAGCGGCGTCAGCGTCCCGACCTCGACGAAGCCGAACCCGAGGCCGAGCGCCGCGTCGGCAATCTCCGCATCCTTGTCGAAGCCCGCGGCCAGCCCGACCGGCGAGGGAAACCCGATGCCGGCAACGCTGGTCGTCAGCGAGCCGGGGAAGCTTGGCGATCCCGACGGACGGAGCTTCAGCGCCGAGATGGCGAGGCGGTGCGCCCGCTCGGCATCGAGACGGAAGATGAGTGGGCGAAGGAGGCGGTAGAGGGACACGGCGACCGCGTAGCACGGTTGAGTTTTCGCGCCACCTCACCTAAATAGGAGCGGAAAGCTCCGAATAAGATGCGACTCACCCATCTTGCCGACTATGCGGTCGTGATGATGACTGCGGCTGCGCGCCGCGACGCATACGCGCGCTTGTCCGCGACCGAACTGGCCGACGAGACCGGCGTCCCCCTCCCCACCGCGCAGAAAATCATGCAGCAGCTGGCGGCACATGGCCTGCTGGTCGGGCAGCGCGGGGCGGGCGGCGGCTATGCGCTGGCGCGTCCGGTGAGCGAGATCAGCCTGGCCGACATCGTCGAGGCGATCGAGGGGCCGATCGTGCTGACTCAATGCGCCGACGGGGTGAATCACGACTGCCTGCTCGACACCCATTGCCGCGTGAAGCCGCACATGGGAATCGTCGGCAATGCGGTTCGCGGGGCGTTGGGCGCCGTAAGCTTGCAAAGCCTCGCCTCTCCCAATGCGCTCACCCTGAGCCTGTCGAAGGGTGCGGTGGAGATGGCGCGCGAGCGCTCGCATTTCGACAAGCTCAATGTGAGCGCGGCGGAGGCGGGTCGATGAACGACGAAACCCTCACCAACCGCGAAGCGCGCGAGGCGATTGCCAAGGAATATGAGTGGGGCTTCTCCACCGATATCGAGCAGGAGTTCGCGCCCAAGGGCCTGAACGAGGACACGATCCGCTTCATTTCCGCCAAGAAGGGCGAGCCGGAGTGGATGCTCGACTGGCGGCTCAAGGCCTATCGCGCCTGGCTGGAGATGGAGGAAGTCGACTGGGCCAAGCTCGACATCCCCGCGATCGATTACCAGGACGCCTATTACTACGCCGCGCCGAAGAAGAAGGAGGCGCTGAAGAGCCTCGATGAGGTCGATCCCGAAATCCTGCGCGTCTATGAAAAGCTCGGCATCCCGATCGAGGAGCAGAAGGTGCTCGCCGGGGTCGAGGGCGCGCGCAAGGTCGCGGTCGACGCGGTGTTCGACAGCGTTTCCGTCGCCACCACCTTCCGCGAGGAGCTGAAGGCCGCCGGCGTCATCTTCATGTCGATCAGCGAGGCGATCCGCGAACATCCCGAGCTGGTGAAGCAGTATCTCGGCAGCGTGGTGCCGCAGCGCGACAATTATTTCGCCTGCCTCAACAGCGCGGTCTTCTCCGACGGCACCTTCGTCTATGTGCCCGAGGGCGTGCGCTGCCCGATGGAGCTCAGCACCTATTTCCGCATCAATGCCGAGAATACCGGCCAGTTCGAGCGCACCCTGATCGTCGCCGACAAGGGCAGCTACGTCTCCTACCTCGAAGGCTGCACCGCGCCGATGCGCGACGAGAACCAGCTCCACGCCGCGGTGGTCGAGATTTTCGCGCATGAGGACGCAGAGGTGAAATACTCCACGGTCCAGAACTGGTATCCGGGCGACGCGGAGGGCAAGGGCGGCATCTTCAACTTCGTCACCAAGCGCGCGCTGTGCAGCGGCGCGCGGTCGAAGGTTTCGTGGACGCAGGTCGAGACCGGAAGCGCGATCACCTGGAAATATCCGAGCTGCATACTGAAGGGCGAGGACAGCGTCGGCGAATTTTACTCGGTCGCGCTAACGAACAATTTCCAGCAGGCGGATACCGGCACCAAGATGGTGCACATCGGAGCGGGATCGCGCTCGACCATCGTTTCCAAGGGCATCAGCGCCGGCAAGTCGAACAACACCTATCGCGGGCTGGTGCGGGTGCTCCCGGGCGCGGAGAATGTCCGCAACTTCACCCAGTGCGATTCATTGCTGCTGGGCAGCGACTGCGGCGCGCACACCGTGCCCTATATCGAGGTCAAGAACCCGACCGCGACCATCGAGCATGAGGCGACCACGTCGAAGATCAGCGAGGACCAGCTGTTCTACGCCCAGATGCGCGGGCTCGACGCGGAAAGCGCGGTGGCGCTCATCGTCAACGGGTTTGCGCGAGAGGTGCTGAAGCAATTGCCGATGGAGTTCGCGGTCGAGGCTCAGAAGCTGCTGGGGATTAGTCTTGAGGGGAGCGTGGGATGAGCGCTCGCCAAGATCGTCTCAAGGAGCTGTTTGCTCAAAACAACCGGCGGCGGAATGTCTCCGAGCTTCGCCGCAAGGCCAAAGAGCTAGGCATATTGGCGGAGCTTTGTGCAGATGAGGACGTCAATCTGCTGCAAGGTCTTGGTGTCTTTGAGCCAATAGAGAAATTGTATCCGACCAACTGGGACACAATCCAGCCGCGCCTGATCAACCTTCTCGCTGAAGAATCTGACCCGGTTCGATTGGCACCCTACAACTTCCAAGAATTTGGCTTCCTTTTGACCGATCCGGCAGCGCTTGCGGAGGCGCTCGACGGAGAGCCGCCTTTCCAATTCGACTTGGATGGATTCTGGGTGGTCGGCTCATTTGGCGCCATTTGCGTCGATTTCGATGACGCGGAGCCAGAAGCTGACGTACTCTGGCTACATTACCCACTTGAGACAACGGAAACTAATGCTTCGAATTGAGAACCTCCACGCCACCGTCGCCGGCAAGCCCATCCTCAACGGGCTGACTCTCACCGTTCCGACCGGCCAGATCCACGCGATCATGGGGCCCAATGGCGCGGGCAAATCGACGCTTGCCTATGTGCTCGGCGGGCGGCCCGGTTACGAGGTCACCGAAGGCTCGGTGACGTTCGACGGCCGCGACCTGTTCGCGCTCGAGCCACACGAGCGCGCCGCGGCGGGCATGTTCCTGGGCTTCCAATATCCGGTCGAAATCCCCGGCGTCTCCTACCTCCAGTTCCTGCGCGAAAGCCTCAATTCGCAGCGCCGTTCGCGTGGGCAAAAGGAATTGACCGGCGGCGAGTTCATCAAGCTGGCGAAGGACAAGGCCGCGCTCCTCGACATGGACGCGGAGATGCTCAAGCGCCCGGTCAATGTCGGCTTTTCCGGCGGCGAGAAGAAGCGCGCGGAGATGGTGCAGATGGGGATCATGGACCCGCGCCTCGCCATCCTCGACGAGACCGATAGCGGCCTCGACATCGACGCGCTGAAGGCCGTCGGCCACGGCATCAATTCCATCATGCGCGCACCCGACAAGTCCGTGCTGCTGATCACCCACTACCAGCGGCTGCTCGATTATGTGACGCCGGACAAGGTCCACGTCCTGTCGAAGGGCCGGATCGTCCGTTCGGGCGGTCCCGAGCTTGCGCACGAGCTTGAGCGCGAAGGCTATGCGGAGGCGGCCGCGTGACGTTCGCTCGGCTCCAACTCCGCGCTCACATTGAGCCTGTCGAAATGCGAGCGCAGCGCGAAGCGCTAACCCTTCGACAAGCTCAGGATGAGCGCATCGGGGATGGGTCATGACCGCGCTCCCGACCCGCAAGCTGGAAGCGTATCGCTATGCCGACATCGACGCTTTGGCGTCGGTGTGGGACGCGCTTGCGCAACCGGAGCGGGTCGAAATTGCTGCGCAGCAAAAGCTGCAGCAAATCTGGATGCCGAGCGGCGATGATATCGACGTTCGCGGTGTCGAATTGGTGCTCCAGGCGGGTGCAATCGCAAGCATCTTCGCGCTTAACAGTGCGCCGCGTTACGGACGCATCGAATTGGACGTGACGCTGCACGAAGGCGCCGATTTTTCGTTCAATGCGGCGAACATCGGCGGCGACAATGCGACGCTCGAAGTCGTGACGACCGTCCGCCACGTCGAGCCCAACGCGAGTTCGCGCCAGACGGTGCGGAGCGTGCTCGGCGGCAAGGCAGTGGGCTCCTATCTCGGCAAGGTTGCGGTGTCGCGCGGGGCGGACGGGACCGACAGCGAGCAGTCGGTCAAGGCCATGCTGCTCGATCGCGGCGCAACGGCCAATGCCAAACCCGAGCTGGAAATCTACGCCGACGATGTGAAGTGCGCCCACGGCGCGACAGTCGGGGAATTGGACAAGAACCAGCTCTTCTACGCCGCGGCGCGCGGGCTCGATCCGGCAAGCGCCCGGGCGCTGCTGCTCGAAGGTTTCGTCGGCGGATTGTGGGACGATATCGAGGGCGATGACTTGGGGCTGGCTGACGCCGCCCGAGCCGCGCTGAAGGCCATCGCATGAACGTCCAGGCGCCCCTCAATTCGGCGCTAGCCGTGCGCGACCAGTTCCCGGCGATCCCGCCCGGCTGGCACTATCTCGACAGCGCCGCGACCGCGCAAAAACCACAGGCGGTGATTGACGCCATCACGCGCGCCTATGGCCGCGATTATGCGACCGTGCATCGCGGCGTGTACGAACGCTCGGCGGCGATGACGCAAAGCTTCGAGGCGGCCCGCGCTGCCGCCGCTTTGCTGATCGGCGGTCGCGAGGAAGAAGTGATCTTCACGCGCGGTGCGACCGAAGCGATCAACCTGGTCGCCCAGACCTATCGCAACGGAAACCGCAAGCGCGTCCTGTTGTCGGCGCTGGAGCATCACAGCAACATCGTCCCGTGGCAGCTCGCCGGTTACGAGCTGGACGTCGTCCCGCTGACCGAGGACGGCCGGATCGATCTCGACGCCGCCGAACGCATGGCGAGCGAAGAGCACGCCATCGTCGCCTTCGCCCATGTCTCCAACGTGCTCGGCTCGATCCTCGACGCCAAGCGCGCCGCCGACATCGCGCATAAGGTCGGGGCGAAGCTGCTGCTCGACGGTTGCCAGGCCGCGCCGCGCCTGCCGGTCAACGTGGCCGCCATCGGCGCGGACTTCTACGCCTTCTCCGCCCACAAGGTTTATGGGCCGACCGGGATCGGCGCGCTTTGGGCCCGAGACGAAATCCTGCAGGCGATGCCGCCGTGGCAGGGCGGCGGCGCGATGATCGACCGGGTGACGTTCGAGAAGACGACCTATTTGCCCGCTCCGTCGCGGTTCGAAGCGGGCACGCCGCACATCGTGGGCGCGGTCGGCTTCCATGCGGCAATCGACTGGGTGAACGGCATCGGCACCGACGCCCTCCACGCGCATGAAAGCGCGCTGGTCACCGAATGCCGCGCCGCGCTGCGCACCGTCCCCGGCGTCAAACTTTTCGGCCCGGAGGACAGCGCCGGGATCGTCAGCTTCGCGCTTGACGGGGTTCATCCGCACGACATCGGCACCATATTGGACGACGCGGGCGTCGCGGTTCGCGCCGGCCATCATTGCGCCCAGCCGCTGATGGACGTGCTCGGCGTCCCGGCGACCGCCCGCGCCAGCTTCGCCGCGCACAGCGATGCGTCGGATATCGAGGCGCTGGTGAAGGGCCTGCACAAGGTGAAACGGATTTTCGGATGACGATGGGCGAAGAGAAAAAGATCGAGATGGAGGAGGTCGACGCCGTCGACACCCCGCCGCGCGCCCGCGTCACGCCCGACTTCGAGCGCAAGCGCGACTATCTCGCCGGTTTCCTAGCCGAGAAGAAGCCTGAGCTCGATCCGGGCGCGCCCGGCGGGCAACTGCAAGAAGCGGTGATCGAGGCGCTGAAGTCGATCTACGACCCGGAAATTCCGGTCGATATCTACGAGCTCGGCCTGATCTACGACGTGGCGATCAGCGAGGATGGCGACGCCGTCGTCACCATGACGCTGACCACTCCGCACTGCCCGGTCGCCGAGTCCATGCCTGGCGAGGTCGAACTTCGCGTCCTTTCCGTGCCGGGGATCCGCGATGCCGAGGTGAAGCTGGTCTGGGACCCGCCCTGGGACCCGAGCAAGATGAGCGACGAGGCTCGGCTCGAACTGGGGATGCTGTGATGGTCCTTCGAGACGGGACTTCGACAAGCTCAGTCCCTCCTCAGGATGAGCGGAAAAGGAGTGCTTAAAGTGACCGCTGAAACCGCTCATCGTGAGGAGCCGCTGAGGAGCCGCGAGAGCGGCGTCCCGAAACGGCGTCTCGAACGACCCGCCGCGATCACGCTGACGCCCGGCGCCGAAGAGCGCATCGCGGAGCTGATGAGCCGCGCGCCCGAAGGCGCGATCGGCGTCAAGCTTTCGACGCCCCGCCGCGGCTGCTCAGGCCTCGCCTACTCGGTCGATTACGTCACCGACGAAAATAAGTTCGACGAGAAGATCGAAACGCCCGGCGGCACTTTCTACGTCGATGGCGCATCGATCCTCTACCTGATCGGAAGCGTCATGGACTGGCGCGAGGATGATTTCGCCGCCGGCTTCGTGTTCGACAATCCCAACGCGAAGGGCGCCTGCGGATGCGGCGAAAGCTTCACCGTCTAGGCCATCGCTGCTATGAAGGCGGCGGAGGTGGAGCCATGCGTTTTCTCGTCCTTGCCGCCGGACTGGCCCTTCTGCCGTCGCTTTCGGTCGCCGCTCCCAACAAGCAAGTCAAAAAGGCGCAGGACGCGGTCCGGGCCGACTGCCCCCGCCCGCCCGGCTCCCAATATGCAGCGAAGCCGGGAGAGCCGCTCAAGCCCCGCAAGCTCAGTGAGTTGCCGCCAGCGGATGCCTATCAGGCGGTGCTTCGGGTGGACGGCAAGGGCTGCCTCGACCCGCTGCTGGTCAAGGACCGGATACGCCGTTCGCGCTGACGTTTAATTCGTGGTAACCATGATCCCGCTCAAACGAGGGGGAGCGCCATGCAACGCATCCTGGCCCTGGGCTATGCCCTTGTCGCGTACCTCATTTTCTTCGCAACCTTCCTGTGGCTGATCGCCTTCCTGGCCGATTTCGCCTTCTTCCCGACCACCGTCGACAATGCCGTCAACGGACAGCCGCTGCTTCAGGCGGTGCTGGTCGATGTCGCGCTGCTCGCGGTCTTCGGGCTGCAGCACAGCGTCATGGCCCGGCCGGCGTTCAAGGCCGCCTGGACCCGGCTGGTCCCGCGCTCGGTCGAACGGTCGACCTATGTCCTCGCGGCCGCCGTCGCGCTCGCCTTGCTGCTCGGCTACTGGCACCGCATCGACGGCGTCATCTGGGATTTGCGCGGGACAGCCGCCGAGCCGATCCTGTGGGCCATATTCGGAGTGGGCTGGGCGGTGCTGCTGGTCAGCACCTTCCTGATCAACCATTTCGAGCTGTTCGGCCTTCAGCAGGCCTGGCTTCACGGCCGGCCGCGAGACGAAACGCCGCCCAAGCTGCGCGAGCCCTTATTCTACCGCTATGTCCGGCACCCGCTTTACCTGGGCTTCACCATCGGCTTCTGGGCGACGCCTTACATGACCGCCAGCCACTTGCTGTTCGTGATCGGGATGCAGGTCTACATCCTCATCGGAATCGCTCATGAAGAGCGCGATCTGGTCGCCTATTTCGGGCCCGATTATGAAAATTACCGGACCCGCGTCGGGATGCTGATCCCCGGGATCGGACGGCGAAGGCCCGCCGCCTGATCCCGGATCAGAAGTCGAGACTGTAGCGGATTGCCGCGCCGACGTCCGCGTCAGCCGAGGCGATGTGCCCCGGTTGCCGGCGGACGAACAGGTTGGTGCCCAGCCAGCCGCCGCCGAACATGGTCGAGTAGCTCGCTTCCGCGTCGATTTCGCGACCCGACGGAGCGAAGCTCAGCTGCGACAGCGTGCTGGTCTCGCTCCTGGTCGCATAATCGTAGCTGGTCGGAAGCATCATCGCGATCCCGCCCTTCTCGATCCGGAGCGGCTGCGACAGCCGGAAGCCCAGACGGTCGCCGCTGCCGAACAGGCCCATCTTGGCCAGGTCGAACGCATAGGCGCCGCTTTGCAGCTTTCCGCCGGAGAAATCCGTCCAGCCGCGCCGGGCCGAAAGGCTCGCCGACCAGCCCGACCCCAATTCGCGCCGGGCTTCTAGGTCGAGGAACAGGCTGCTCGAGCCGCTGTCGCCGTACAGCGAACCGAGCCGGCCGCCGAGCAAGCTGCGCTTCTCGTCCAACCGGCTGAGCCCGGCCGACAGCCAGGTTTTCGACCCGACATAACGGTCGAGCGAGACGCCGGTCCAGCGGTAGGGAGAATCCGTCGCGCTGGTCTTGATCTCCTGCCAGACCTTTCCTTCCTCGGCCGACAGAGTCAGGCCGGCAAAGCCCAGGTCGCGCCGGACGGCCATGCTGGAGCCGCGCCGCGCCTGGAAACCGGGATCGCCGCTGATGTCGCGGGCGATCAGGAAGGCCCCGGCTTCGGCGCCCGTCAATTGCCGTTCGAGCGTCTTGGCGCCCTGCGAGAGGCCGAACGCAATCTTGGTCTTCGGATCCAGCTTGGCGATCGCCGAGCCTGCGACCAGGCGCGACTTGCGGGCGTCGTCGGGACCGATGCCGAAGCGGCCGAGGTCGAACATTCCGGGCTGACCGGCACGTTCCGAAACCGTCATCGCGATCGACAATGGACCGGCTTCCACCGCCGATGCGCGAACGCGGCCCTGCAGCGCATGGGCCAGCGGCCTGCGCGCCTCGGCCTTGCGCAATCCCTTGGCCAGGTCGATCGCGAAGGCGCGGCTGTATCCGTCGAGGATGATTGCGCCCATCGTGCCCTGCCCACCGCCGTCGCCAGCCGATTCCGGCATGTCGCCGCCTGCGCTGGCGCCGGTCACCGCCTGCTCGGTCCCGGCCAGGCTGGTCGATCCCACCGGCTGGAACGCGCGGGTGATGTTGAGCCGGCCCTGGCCGTAAATGGCGTCGTCGCCGGCGGCGCCCAGGTCGTCGGCGGTGCGGAACAGCAGGTCGACGATCTGCGAGGCGGTCAGATTGGGGAAGGCCTGCGCCAGAAGCGCGACGGCGCCGGTGATGATCGGCGCGGAAAAGCTGGTGCCCGACCAGAGCGTCCCGGTGCCGGTTTCGTCGATCGTGCGAACGCGGGTGCCAAGCGCTGCCAAATACCAGTTCTGCCCCTGCCCGGCCCGGTTCGAGAAGCTTGCCAACTGGTTGATGTCAATGCTGCCCGAGCCGTTGTCGAAGCCGACCGCTCCGGCGATAATCACCTGGCCCGGGAAGGTTTGGGCCGGGACCAGCGCAAACGGATCGGCGTTGCCGCCCTTGCTTGGGTCCTCGCCATCGTTTCCGGCGGAAATGACCAAAATGATTCCGGCGTTCACCGCGCGCTGCATGGCTGACAGGAGCGAACTTCCCGGAGCCGAGCCGCCAAGCGACATGTTGATCACCTTCGCCCCGGCCAGCCGCGCGGCGTCGACGCCCTGGGCAATGGCGCTGTCGAAGAATTCGCAGCCGTCGGTCGAGGCGCAGCTGCCCGGCGAATCGGCCCGGAGCGCAACGATCGTCGAGTCGAAAGCGATGCCGATGTTCTGCGCGTCATTGCGAGCCGCCGCGGCGGTTGCCGCAACGGCCGTGCCATGACCGCCTTCGTCGGCAAGCGCACGGGTGCCGGCGACGTCGCGGCTCGCCGGGTCGATCCGGCCGGCGAATTCGGCGAGCGAGGGGTTGATGCCGCTGTCGACCACGGCGAGCTTCACGCCCGCGCCGGTCGCGCCGTTCTGCCATGCGGTGATCGCGCCGGACGTCACCGCCCCGTTCGACCGCTGATATTCCGACGTATTGAAATTGGTTCCCGGGGGAACGCTCGGCGTCGGGGTGGGAGTCGGCGTCGGAGTCGGCGTGGGGGTAGGAGTCGGAGTCGGCGTGGACCCGACATGGCCGCCACCACCGCCGCCCCCGCCGCCGCACGCGGAAAGCGCCAGCATCAGCGCGCATGCCGTCGACGCCAGATAACGGTTGGTCATTTGCCTAATCCCCGACAAGCCGCTGTGATTCAACAGCTTTTCCCTATTCCCCTTATGCTTAATGAAAGCTTTCATTTTGATGAAGGAGGATTTTTGGCTAGGCGCGGGATGGAGATGAACCCGCGCTTTTCCCCCCTCTTCGGCCACGTCACCGACTGGATCTTCGATCTCGACAATTGCCTCTACCCGGCGTCGGCGGGCCTGTTCGAGCTGATCGACGAGCGCATGGGCGCGTTCATCGAGCGGCTGCTGGACTGCGACAGCGTCGAGGCGAAGCGGGTTCAGAAAGCCCATTTCCACGAGCATGGCACGACCCTCGCGGGGCTGATGCGGGAGCATCAGGTGGACCCGCACCATTTCCTCGAAGAGGTCCACGCCATCCCGCTCGACCGCATCGCTCGGGACGAACGCCTCGGACGCGGGCTGGCCAGGCTGCCCGGAAGGAAGATCGTCTTCACCAACGGCGACGCGCCCTATGCCCGGCGGGTGCTCGACGCGCTGGGAATTGCCGATCGGTTCGACGATCTGCACGATATCCACGCTTCGGAGCTTCGGCCCAAGCCCGACGAGCACGGCTATCGCTTATTGCTCGACCGCCTCGGCATCGATCCCTCCCGCGCGGCGATGGTCGAGGACATGGCGCAAAATCTGAAACCCGCGAAAAGACTGGGGATGACGACCGTCTGGGTCGACAATGGCTCGGAACGCGGCAATCACGGCCACCATCCCGATTTCATCGATTTGACCGTCGCCGATGTCGGCGAATGGTTGGACGAGCTGCTTGGAGAATATGAATGACCGACCCGCTGCAACCGATCATCGAGGATGCCTGGGACCGGCGCGAATCGATCGACGGCACGGACCGGGCGGTTCGCGAGGCGGTGGAGGCCGCCATCCTCCGGCTGGACTCGGGCGAGGAGCGGGTGGCCGAAAAAATCGACGGCGAATGGCGGGTCAACCAATGGCTGAAGAAGGCCGTGCTGCTAAGCTTCCGGCTTAATCCCATGGAGTCGATTGGGGGCGGTCCCGGCGGCGCGCCCTGGTGGGACAAGGTCCCTTCGAAATTCCTCGGCTGGGGACCCGACAGCTTCGGCCAGGCCGGCTTCCGAGCGGTTCCCGGCGCGATCGTCCGGCGCGGGGCTCATATCGCGCCCGGCGCCGTGCTGATGCCGAGCTTCGTCAATATTGGCGCCTATGTCGGCGAGGGGACGATGGTCGACACTTGGGCCACGGTCGGGAGCTGCGCACAGATCGGCCGGAACGTCCACATTTCGGGCGGCACCGGGATCGGCGGCGTGCTCGAGCCGCTGCAGGCGGGCCCGGTGATCATCGAGGATAATTGCTTCATCGGGGCCCGATCGGAGGTGGCCGAGGGCGTCGTCGTCGAGGAGGGCGCGGTGATCTCGATGGGCGTATTCATCGGTGCCTCGACCAAGATCGTCGACCGGGCGAGCGGCGAGGTCTTCTACGGGCGCGTCCCGGCCTATTCGGTCGTCGTTCCGGGGACGCTTCCGGGCAAGGACGGCGGTCCAAGCCTCGCCTGCGCGGTCATCGTCAAACGGGTCGACGAGCGCACCCGGTCGAAGACCTCGATCAACGAGCTGTTGCGGGACTAGTCCATAAGCCCAGCTTATCGATAACTCGCCCCGTTTCGTTGGCGAGCGAGAGCGGCTTCCTCCATTTGTCATAAGACAGGAGGATAGTCATGGCGACGCTCAGCAAACGGGTCTTTGACCGCATTCCGCGGGACGCCGGCGAGAGCCAGACCGGCTATCCCAAGCCGATGATCAACATTGTGATGAACCGGAGCGACTGGGCGATCCTGCTGTTCCTGGCGCTGATCTGGGGTGCCGCCTTCTTCTTCATCCATGTCGCCGTCGCCCATGTCGCGCCGCTGACCTATGTCTGGCTGCGCCTGACCGTCGCGGCGGTGGGCCTGGTCGCCTGGATGCGCTGGAAGGGTGAAAACCTCTCGCTGCCGCTGCCCGTCTGGGGCGCGATGCTGATTCTCGCTTTGCTCAACAATGTCGTCCCGTTCGCCCTCTTCGGCTGGGCCCAGCAGCATATCGCGAGCGGCCTCGCCTCGATCCTCAACGCGACCACGCCGATCTGGGGCGTGGTCGTCGCCCACATCGCCACCAGCGACGAAAAGATCACCCCGGCCAAGCTGATCGGCATCGTCGTCGGCTTCGTCGGCGTCGCGACGATGATCGGGCCGGACCTGCTGGCGTCGGGCGGAAGCCTGTTGCCGCAGCTGGCCTGCATCGCGGCCTCGCTCTGCTACGCCCTTGCGGGAGTCTGGGCCCGGCGGTTCAAGCCGATGGGGTTGAAGCCGTTGAAGGTCGCGACCGCGCAGCTGCTGGTCGGAGCGTTGGTCATGACTCCCGTGTCGCTGACCGTCAGCCAGCCCTGGATTGGAGGATCGCCTTCGCTGGAAGCGCTTGGAGCCATCACCGCCCTGGCGCTAGCCTGCACCGCGCTTGGCTATGTGCTTTATTTCCGGCTGATCGATTCTGCCGGCGCGACCAATGCCACGCTCGTGACCCTGCTGGTGCCGCCGATCGCCATCCTGCTCGGCGCGATCTTCCTTGGCGAGCTGCTCACCGGCGGCCAGTTCCTCGGACTTGCCTTCATCGCGTTCGGACTGGCGGTGATCGACGGGCGGCTGCTCGCGGCGGTCAGGCGGAAAGCGCTCGCCTAGCGGGCCTCGGCGAGAAGTGTCTTCGCCTCTTCGCCAGTCCAGTCGAGATCGCCGACATAGCGCCAGATTTCCTTGCCGTCGGACCCGTAAAGGATCGTCGTCGGCATGATCTGGATGCCAAGCGCGTCGGTCAGCTTCATTTCCGCGTCGTGGAAAGCTGCGAAACGGCCGAGATCGCGCTCGGCAAGGAAAGCCTCGACCGAACCCTGCGGCGCCATGTCCTGGCTGACGGCAATGACGCCGAGCGCGCCATCGTCATTGTGCGACTGCTCAAGCTCCTGGAGCGTCGGCAATTCCTTGATGCACGGCGCGCACCAGCTCGCCCACAAATTGACCAGCACGGGCCCGCCCTTGAATTTCGTCAGGTCGAAGTCGCCGCCGTCGGGATTTTTGAACGTTACCGCCGGGGCAGGCTCGCCCTTATGGCTGCGATCGACGCCCTTCGCGCTTTCCGCCTCGGCTTGCGGCGCTTGAGGCTGTTCCGCCTTTTGCCTATCGCAGCCGCCGAGTAGGGAACTGCCCAGAAGGGCGACGAGGAGAATAGGCATCAGCCGCACGGGCAACTCCAATCAGATGTGGGGCGGACGCTTTGCGAGCGGACCGGCCGCGGTGATGCGCGAGATAAATGCCTCCATCGCGACCGACAAGCGATTGTGGCGCGAGGACATCGCCGCCAGCCGCGCCCATGCGGCCATGCTTGGCCGGCAGGGCATCTTGTCGGAGGCCGATGCAAAGGCGATCGACGAGGGGCTGGCCGCGGTCGGGCTCGAAATTGGCGAAGGCAAGCTGGTCGAGGATCCGGCGCTCGAAGACATCCACATGCACGTCGAGCATCGCCTGTCGGAGCTGATCGGCGATGCGGCAGGCCGCCTCCACACCGCCCGGTCGCGAAACGACCAGGTCGCGACCGACTTCAAGCTGTTCGTGCGCGACTGCGTCGACCAGGCGATCGGTGGCATCGACGCACTTGAGCTCGCCCTCCTCGACCGCGCCGAAGAACATGCCGGAACGGTCATGCCGGGCTTCACCCACCTCCAGTCCGGTCAGCCGGTGACGCTGGGCCACCACCTGATGGCCTATCGCGAAATGCTGGTCCGCGACCGCAGCCGCTTCGCCGATGCGCGCCGCAGGATGAATGAATCCCCGCTCGGCAGCGCGGCGCTGGCGGGGACCGGTTTCGACCTCGACCGGTCGGCGACCGCCGCGGCCCTCGGTTTCGACAGGCCGACCGCAAACAGCCTCGACGCCGTATCGGACCGCGACTTCGCGGTGGACTATCTCCATGCCGCCGCGCTTTGCTCGGTCCATTTGTCGCGACTGGCGGAGGAAATCATCATCTGGGCAAGCCAGCCGTTCGGTTTCGTCAAACTGCCCGATGCCTGGTCGACCGGGTCGTCGATCATGCCCAACAAGCGCAACCCGGACGCGGCCGAGTTGGTCCGGGGCCATAGCGCCCGCATCGTCGGCGACCTGGTCGCGCTGCTGGTCCTGCTGAAGGGCCTGCCGCTCGCCTATGCCAAGGATTTGCAGGACGACAAGCCGCCCCTGTTCGACGCTCACGACCTGCTGGCGCTGAGCCTTGCCGCCATGGCGGGAATGATCGCCGACCTCATATTCGTGCCCGAGCGGATGCGCGCCGCCGCGGCTGCCGGCCACGCCACGGCCACCGACCTTGCCGACTGGCTGGTGGCGGAGGCCAACGTCCCTTTCCGCGAGGCGCATCATATATCCGGCCGAGCGGTCGCGGCCGCCGAGGCTTCGGGCAAGGCGCTCGACCAACTGAGCCTGGAAGAGCTTCGCGCCGTCGACCCGCGCATCGACGAGCGCGTCCTGCCGCGCCTGTCGGTCGAGGCGTCGGTCGCCGCTCGCCGATCTTCTGGCGGGACCGCGCCGGAACGGGTAAGCGAAGCCATTGCCGCGGCCCGGGCCGAGATCGCGGCGCGGGAGAGGAAATGAGGAAGAGCCTTGTCATCGCCGCGCTGACGGTCGCGCTCGCCGCGTGCGGAAGCGTCGCCGACCTGGAGCCGAAGGCCGGCCATTCGCTGCCGCCAAAGCCGGCACTGGCCTCAAAGGCGCTGACCGCCGAGCAGCTGCTCGACCTGCCGCCGATGGCCAAGCCGAAGCGCGTCGATGAGCTGAGCAAGCGCGGCGAGGTCCGCCAGGCCGACCGCTTCGACCTGCCTCCGCCCGACGGCGTGGCGGTCCCGGCCGAAGGAACCGGCGAACCCGCCACAGCCAGCACCACCGGTCCCGACAATCAGGACGAACCGCGTTGATCAAGCCCGTTCGAAAGGCGATCTTTCCGGTCGCGGGGCTCGGCACGCGCCTTCTTCCCGCGACCAAGACGATGCCCAAGGAAATGCTGACGGTCGTCGACCGGCCGCTGATCCAATATGCGGTCGACGAGGCGCGCGAGGCGGGGATCGAGCAGATGATCTTCGTCACCGGGCGCGGGAAAAGCTCGCTCGTCGACTATTTCGACATGGGCTTCGAGCTGGAAGCGACGATGTCCAAGGCCGGCAAGAGCCTCGACCCATTGACGCCCTCGCGCATGGGTTTCGGCGAGATCGTATCGGTTCGGCAGCAGCAGCCGCTCGGCCTCGGCCATGCCGTCTGGTGCGCCCGGCACATCGTCGACAATGAGCCGTTCGCGGTGCTTCTGCCCGACGATTTGATGGTCGGACAGCCCGGCGCGCTCAAGCAGATGGTCGACGCTTATGCCGAGCTTGGCGGGAATGTCGTCTGCGCCCAGGAGGTGCCGGCCGACAAGACCGGAAGCTACGGGATCATCACGCCCGGAGCGACCAAGGGCACCGCGACCGAAGTCCGCGGGCTGGTCGAAAAACCGACCCCGGAAGAAGCGCCCTCACGGCTCGGCGTCGTCGGCCGCTACATCCTTCAACCCGAGGTCATGGATGTCCTGGGCGAGGGCCAGCGCGGCGCGGGCGGGGAAATCCAGCTGACCGACGGAATGGCGCAGCTGATCGGAAAGCAGCCCTTCCACGCGCTGAAGGTCGACGCGGTCCGCCACGATTGCGGTGATAAGGCCGGATTCGTGCTCGCCAATCTGGCGATCGCTCTCGACCGCGACGATTTGCGGCCGCGGATCGAGGAGTATCTGGCTAGCCGCGGCTGACGAGCTGCTGAAGCCGAAGCCGCTCGGCCTCGCTCTGCTCGAACTTGGCGCGGATCTCACCCAGCTCGATCGCCCGGGTGACGACCCTGGCATCCAGCGTCGCATTGTCGTGGCGCAATTCCTTGACCGACCGCGCGCGGGCAATTCGGCGGGCGATCCGCGCCGCAAGCACTTCGAAATGGAACGGCTTGGCGACAACATCCTCGGCCCCGGCGGCGAAGCCATCGACCGCGCCGGAACTGTCCGTCTTCCCGGTGATGAGGATCACCGGCGTGTCCTTCAGCACCGTGTCGTCGCGGATCATGCGGGTAAGCTCGACCCCGCTGGTCGGCTCCATCCTGAGCTCCGCCAGCACCAGGTCGAACGGCGCGCGGTTCATCTCCGCAATGGCATTGTCGGCGCTGTCGCAGGCGATCAGGCGATAGCCGAGCTCGCCGAGCCGCTTCGTCAACATGTCGAGTCCGCTGCGATTGGGCTCGATCACCAGCAGCCGCGCGGCGCCGGCCGAATGATTGGACGGGGGTGCAGTCTCGATCAACATGGGAATCAAGCTAGGCGAGAATGGTTAATGCCGCGTTAGGCTCAAGGCTCCAGCTCGACGTCCCAATAGAGATAATCGCGCCAGCTCTGGTGAAGGTAATTGGGCGGGAAGCTCTTGCCATGGTCCTGCAACTGCCAGCTCGTCGGGCGGATCGGCTCGCGCTCGATATGCATCTTGGCCTCGCGCGGCGTGCGGCCGCCCTTCTTGAGGTTGCAAGGGGCGCAGGCGGTCGCGACATTCTCCCAGCTGGTCCGTCCGCCCTGGGCACGCGGCACGACATGGTCGAAGGTCAGCTCCTTGTGGCTGCCGCAATAGACGCAGCGGAAACGGTCGCGCAGGAACAGGTTGAACCGGGTGAAGGCCGGATATTCGTTCGGCCGCACATATTGCCGAAGCGCGATGACCGAGGGCAGCTTCAGCGAGGCAGAAGGGCTGTGCACCTCCCGGTCGTAATGGGCGACGACGTCGACCCGCTCCAGGAACATCGCCTTGATCGCGGTCTGCCACGGCCACAGCGAAAGCGGATAATAGCTGAGCGGCGTATAGTCGGCGTTCAGCACGAGCGCGGGGCAGCTGTCGGGATGACGAAGGAGGTCGGTTTGATACACGGCGCAATAGGTCTCCACGTTCGATGCCTCGAACGCCGCGCCCCGGCCTGTCGCACTATCCCGATGGTTGCCAGCCGGCGGGACCTTGGCGGGAGACCGGCAGCCTCAAGGCCCGTCTTTCCGTCTGCGACCCCGGATGCCAACCCGGAGTGACGATGGCATGACACCACAAGTGGCGAATCACCGTCAAGAGTCGCTTTTGTCGCCTTTCGAATGGAGTGAGTCCTGAAGGTCACACGTTTCGCCCCTTCGCCGTCCGGCCGGCTTCACCTGGGTCACGCCTTTTCAGCGGCGCTCGGCCATGCCCATGCCCGGGCCAGCGGAGGGAAGTTTTTGCTGAGGATCGAGGATCTGGACCCCGGCCGTTGTCGCCCGGAGTTCGTCGAAGGCATTTTGGAGGACCTGGAGTGGCTCGGCCTCACCGCCGACGCCGAGCCCATTGTCCAATCTCAACGAACGAAGGTTTACGCAGAAGCATTAGAGCGGCTGAAGGCCATGGAGCTCGTTTATCCCTGCTTCTGCACCCGCGCCGATATCGCGGCGTCGCTCACTGCCCCGCACGGCGACGCCGGGAGCGGCTATGCTGGCACATGCCGCGGACTTCCCGACGATCCCGACCGGCGAGCGAGCACGCCGCACAGCTGGCGGCTGGATTCGGAAAAGGCGATTGATCTCGCCGGACTGCCGGGCTGGTCCGAGGAGGACGGTGCGAGCTTCGCCAGCCGCCGCGAGGACATCGGCGACGCGATCCTCGCCCGCAAGGACGCGCCCTCCTCCTATCACCTTGCCTGCGTGGTCGACGACGCCGCCACCGGCGTCACGCTGGTCGTCCGCGGCGAGGATCTGCGGCCGTCCACGCCGACCCAGCGCCTGCTTCAGACACTGCTAGGCCTTCCGGAGCCAACCTATCTCCATCACCCGCTAGTCACCCATGAAGATGGCCGACGCCTCGCCAAGCGCGACCTGGCGCCGACCCTCCAGGCAATGCGAGCGAGTGGCGCCGAGGGCCCGGCGCTCGCCGCCGACCTCGTCGAGGGCCAACTTCCTCTAGGATTCCGACTGTCCCGAGCCTAGATAGCCTGTCCATGAACACGCTGCTCGTCATTGCCCTGATCGTCGCCATGGCCGCGACTGCCTATGTCCTCGTGCGCGGGGTGATCGCCATGGCGAGCGGGAAGGACGTTACCGGCGAGCGCCAGCAGAACTACATGCAGAAGCGCGTTCTCTATCAGGGTATCGCCATCGTCATCGTCATCCTGATCCTCGTCCTCGCCAGCGGCGGGCGCTAAGCTGGTCAAGCTCAACAAGATTTACACAAGGACCGGGGACGGCGGATCGGCCGGCCTGGTCGATGGCAGCCGGGTTTCGAAAGCAAGCCTTCGAATGACCGCGATCGGCGAGGTCGACGAAGCGAACAGCGCGATCGGCGTCGCCATTTCCGCATTGGTCGAAGGACAGCTGGCCGGGCGCCTTCGGCAGGTCCAGAACGAGATGTTCGACCTTGGCGCCGACATCGCCACGCCCGGCGACATGGAAGGCGCGCTGCGCATCGTTCCCCGGCAGGTCGAGCGGCTGGAGGAGGAGATCGACGCGATGAACGCCGAGCTCGCGCCGCTGACCAGCTTCATCCTTCCCGGCGGATCGACGGCGGTTTCGCAGCTTTACCTTGCCCGCGCTGTCGTGCGCCGGGCGGAGCGGGCGGCCGTGGCGCTCCATGAGGCGGAGCCGGTCAACGCCCACGCGCTTGCCTACCTCAATCGGCTTTCGGACCATTTGTTCGTTGCCGCGCGTTGGGTGGCGGCATCGGAGGGAGGCGACGTGCTGTGGCAACCCGGCGCCACGAGGAACAGCTAGAGACAGGCCTTGCCGCGCGGCTCGCCGCGACGCGGAAGCTGACGCTCGACCTCGCCGAGCCGCTGTCGGACGCCGACGCGACGATCCAGCCCCACCCCGATGCTTCGCCTGCGAAATGGCACCTGGCCCACACGACATGGTTCTTCGAAACCTTCATCCTCCGCGACCATGTGCCGGGCTACAAACTCCACGACGAACGCTGGCCCTTCCTCTTCAACAGCTATTATGAGGGCGAAGGCGACCGCCATGCCCGGCCAAAACGCGGAATGCTCAGCCGTCCGAGCCTCGACGAGGTGCGCGAATGGCGGCGGGAAGTGGACGCCGCGCTGCAGGACGCACTGCCTTCCCTGCCAACCGAAGCCGTCAAGCTGGTCGAACTGGGCATCCAGCATGAGCAGCAGCACCAGGAGCTTTTCCTCACGGACATCCTCGCGACGTTCGCCGAAAACCCGCTCCAGCCGGCCTATGGCCAAATCCCTCGTCATTGCGAGGAGCGAAGCGACGCGGCAAACCAGACCGGATTGCTTCGCTCCGCTCGCGATGACGATTGGATCGACGGCCGCGAGGGGTTGGTCGAAATCGGGGCGGCAGCGGGCTTCTCCTTCGACTGCGAACGGCCCCGCCACCGGGTGCTGCTCCACCCTCACCGCATCGCCAACCGCTGCGTCACCAACGGCGAATGGTCGGACTTCATCGCCGACGGTGGTTATGGGAATGCGTCGCTCTGGCTGAGCGAAGCATGGGATTGGCTCAAGGCGGAGGACATTGAGCGGCCGCTCTACTGGCATGACGACGGCACCAGCTTCACCCTAGCGGGGCGGCGCGAGATCGACCGGGCCGCGCCCGTCGCCCACATCAGCTATTATGAAGCCGACGCATTTGCCCGCTGGGCCGGCGCCCGCCTGCCGACCGAAGCGGAATGGGAAGATGCCTTCTCTTCATCGGATCCGATGACCGGCCACCAGCTCGATCGAGCGGGACCCGTTTTGCCGCGTCCGGGCGGCGGACCCTTCGGCGATGTCTGGCAATGGACGCAGTCGGCTTATCTTCCCTTTCCGGGCTTCAGGCCGGAGGCGGGAACGGTCGGCGAGTATAATGGCAAATTCATGTGCGGGCAGTTTGTCCTAAAGGGTGCCAGCTGCGCCACTCCGCGCGGCCACTCGCGCGCCAGCTACCGCAATTTCTTCCCGCCCTCGGCTCGCTGGCAATTCACGGGGGTTCGCCTTGCTCGAGACGCTTGAGACCGTCGACCCGCAATTCCGAGCGGACGTCGTCAACGGCCTGTCCGAGCCGATCCCCGCGATCCCCGCGCGCTGGCTCTACGACCGGCGCGGGTCGGAGCTGTTCGACGACATCACCCGGCTTCCAAGCTATTATCCGACGCGCACGGAAACCGCGTTGCTCGAAGCGCGCATGAACGAGATCGCGAAAAAAGCCTGCGACGGCTGCGCGATCGTCGAATTTGGGTCGGGCAGTTCAACCAAGACGCCGCTGCTGCTCAGTGCAATGAGGCCTCGCGCCTATGTCCCGATCGATATCAGCGGCGATTATCTGCGCGAGAGCGCGGCGAGGGTGGACGAGCAATTCCCCGGAATTGCCGTTTATCCGGTCGAGGCCGATTTCACGAAGCAGGTGACACTGCCCGCCGAAATCGACGGCCTGCCCCGCCTTGGCTTCTTTCCGGGATCGACCATCGGCAATTTCGTGCCCCGGAGCGCGACCGACCTGCTCCGCCATTTCCGCCATATCCTCGGCACCGGCGCCAAGCTGCTCATCGGGATGGATCGGGTGAAGCCTGTCGAACGGCTGATCGCCGCCTATGACGACCCGGAAGGGGTGACGGCCGAGTTCAACCTCAACCTGCTCCGCCGCATCAACCGCGAGCTGGACGCCGATATTCCCGTCGAAGCCTTCAAGCATGAGGCGCGCTGGAACGACATGCTCGGCCGGATCGAGATGCACCTGGTCGCGGCGCGCGACGTCGAATTCCGGATCGAGGGCAAGAGCTTCGCCTTCAAGGCAGGCAGCACCATCCATACCGAAAACAGCCACAAATATGGCCCTCGCGGAGCCCGTCTCCTGCTCCTGGCCGGCGGTTGGACCCCGCTCGCCGAATGGACCGATCCGAACCAGGATTTCGCGCTGATCCTGGCGGAGGCGCAGCCCAATCGTTTCGCGCCGTAATCGGATTGTGCGCCGCCAGAGGGGCGGCTAAGTCAGCGCCCATGCTCTACGCTCTCTTCGGAATCATCGACATGATCCTCCAGATACTGGTCTGGGTGATCATCGCGCAGGTCATCATCAGCTGGCTGGTCGCGTTCAACGTCATCAACACCCAGTCCAATTTCGTTCGGACGGTGCTGGACGTTCTCGACCGGCTCACGGCGCCACTCTATCGGCCGATCCGCAAGATATTGCCCGATTTCGGCGGGATCGACTTCTCGCCCATCGTCCTCATTCTGGCGATCCAGATCCTGCGCAAGCTCAACGCCGGGCTCGCGCTCGAGACCAGCGCGACCTTGATGTGAGCGCCCGGATTATCGACGGAAAGGCCGCAGCTGCGGCCCTGCGGGAAGAGGTGGCGAAGGAAGTCGCGCGCTTCCGCGTCGCCACCGGCCGCGTGCCCGGCCTCGCGACCGTCCTGGTCGGCGAAGACCCAGCGTCGGCGGTCTATGTCCGCTCGAAGGGCCGGGCGACGCTCGAGGCCGGAATGCAAAGCTTTCAGCACAAGCTTCTCGCCGATACGAGCCAAGACGATCTGCTTGCGCTGGTGGACCAACTCAACGCCGACCCGGCGGTTGACGGAATCCTCGTCCAGTTGCCGCTTCCGGCGCACATCGACAGCAACAAGGTCATCACCCGCATCGATCCCGACAAGGATGTCGACGGCTTTCATCCGGTCAACGCCGGGCGGCTTGCGATTGGGCTCGAAGGCTTCGTGCCCTGCACGCCGCTCGGCTGCCTCAAGCTCCTCCGGGCCGAGCTTGGCGATCTCAGCGGCAAGAACGCGGTCGTCATCGGCCGCTCCAATATCGTCGGAAAGCCGATGGCGTTGCTGCTCCTCGGCGACAGCTGCACCGTGACCATCGCCCACAGCCGAACGCGCGACCTTCCCGAGGTCGTGCGCGGCGCCGATATCGTCGTGGCGGCGGTCGGCCGTCCGCAAATGGTCTCGGGCGACTGGCTGAAACCCGGCGCCACCGTGATCGATGTCGGCATCAACCGCATCGCGGGCGAAGGCGGCAACAGCCACCTGGTCGGCGACGTCGACTTCGCATCCGCCAGCCGGGTCGCCGCGGCGATTACGCCCGTCCCCGGCGGAGTCGGGCCGATGACCATCGCCTGCCTCATCCGCAACACGATGGTTTCCGCCGCAAGACGCGAGCAATTCGAACTGGAGGGAAGCATATGATCGCCTTGATCCTGTTGGCCGCCGCCGCTCCATCGACCGCCGTCGACGCGGAACGCGCCTTTGCCGCCCACGCCCAGAAGGTCGGCCAGTGGACAGCCTTTCGCGATTACGCCGAGCCCTCTGCCGTGATGTTCAACCCGCAGGCCGTATGGGCGCATGAGTTTCTCGCGGGCCGCAAGGACCCGCCGCGCTCGGTCGAATGGTGGCCCGCGCGCAGCTTCGTCTCCTGCGACGGCGACATGGCGGTCAACACCGGGCCGTGGCGCAACGCGGGCAATCAGAACGGCTATTTCACCACCGTCTGGGTCCGTCAGAAAAATGGCGGCTGGAAGTGGAGCATGGACGGCGGCGACGCGCTGAAGACCCCGCTTGCCCGTCCGGCCCGTCCGGCGGTTGCCCGGGCGAGCTGCACCGGCCTGAAGCGGCTCCGAGCCGTTTATGCCGCCCAGACCCCGACCACCGAACGGATCGCCGGCAAGCCTCCGGCCGATGCGGGCCAGGGACGGTCCGCCGACGGAACCCTCACCTGGTCGTGGGCGGTCGCCAAGGACGGGTCGCGCCATTTCCAGGCGAAGCTGTGGAACGGCCGCCGCTACCGCGTCGCACTCGACCAGCATATCGCCGCACCGCCCCAATGATCGAGCTGTTCACCACGGCCTTCATCACGCTGGTGGTGATCATCGACCCGCCCGGCTGCGCGCCGATCTTCGCGTCGCTGACGAGCGGGACTCCCGAGGCTCACCGCCGCAAGATGGCGGTCCGCTCCTCGCTGGTCGCCTGGGGCATCCTGCTCTTCTTCGCTTTGTTCGGCGAACCCCTGCTCAGCCACATGGGCATTTCCTTGAGCGCCTTCCGGCTGGCGGGCGGGATCATGCTGTTCATCATCGCGCTGGAAATGGTGTTCGAGAAGCGCACCGAGCGCCGCGAGGAGCGGGCGCGGGAGATCGAAGGCACTCCGGAGGCCGAGGACATCAGCGTCTTCCCGATGGCCATCCCGATGATCGCCGGACCCGGCTCGATCGCGTCGGTGATGCTTCTGAACGCCCGCGCCGACGGGCTCGCGGCCAGCCTGGTCGTGCTTGGCGCGATGACGCTGGTCATCCTGCTGACGATGGTATCGCTACTGGCCGCCGGCCCGCTGATGCGCTTCGTCGGCGCCAAGGTCGAGGCGATGATCACGCGCATCCTCGGCGTCATCCTCGCCGCCCTAGCCGCGCAATTCGTGCTCGACGGGCTCGAGCGGAGCCTGCCCGGCCTCGCCGGTTAGCCCACGACCTTCCACATTCTGAACGGCGAATCCTTGGGAAGCTCAATCGGCTCGAGCCAGCCCGGCACCTTGCCTCTCACCAGCTGCCCGTAGAAGCCCTTCGGCGCCTCGGACATGAAGATGGTCGCGGTCGACATGTCCG